>JAGNNA010000301.1 GCA_017990895.1 Reyranella sp. | reverse complement strand
GTACAGACCCGGACGCATCTCCTTCACCACGAAGGCACCACGCCCGTCAGTGATGGTCTCGGTCATGACGCTGCCGTCAGCCTTGTTCCGGACGATGACGTCGACGCCGGTGATCGGTTCGTTGGCCGCATTTGCGCTGCCGATGGACAGAAGGGAGAGCACCAGCGACGCCAGAAGCGTCCAAATCATCCGCACCCTGTTCGTTCTCCCTCACGGCGCTCTTGCCGGCGCCTGCCCGCATGATGAACGCTAATGCAATCATTCTCCATGTGCATTTCAATCCCGATTGATTTGCCGGGCAGCGGCCGTCACGGTGGCGGCTGCAACAGGAGATCATGAGATGAAGCTGGATTTCACGGGCAAGAAGGCGATCGTTTGCGGCGGCAGCCGCGGAATCGGCAAGGCCATCGCCATGGGCTTCGCGGCCTGCGGTGGCGACGTTTCGATCTGCGCGCGCGACGCCAAGACCCTCGAGGAAACCCGCGCGGAACTCGCGAAGCACGGCCACAAGACCCATGCCGCCAGCGCCGACCTCGCGCAGGGCGACGCCGTCCGCGGCTACGTCCGCGACGCGATCTCGGCGCTGGGCGGAGTCGATCTCCTGATCAACAACGCTTCGGCCTTCGGCTCCTCTGACGACGACAAGGGTTGGACCAGCAGCCTGGCGGTCGACATGCTCTCGATCGTGCATGCGACGCAGGAGGCGCTGCCGGAACTGAAGAAGTCGCAGGGCAACGTGGTCAACATCTCCTCGATCTCCGCCCTGCATCCAGCGGCGCGCCAGCCGCCCTACGGCGCCATCAAGGCGGCGGTGATCCATTACACGGTCACCCAGGCGGCGATGTACGCGAAGGATCGCATTCGCGTGAACTGCATCGCGCCCGGCTCGATCGAGTTTCCCGGCGGTGTCTGGGACAAGCGCAAGACCGACAATCCCGCCCTATACAACGGTACGCTGGCCTCGATCCCGTTCGGCCGCATGGGCCATGCCGAGGAAGTCGCGAACGTCGCGCTGTTCCTCGCCTCGCCCTTGGCTTCCTGGGTGACCGGCCAGACCATCGCGGTGGCCGGCGGACAGGGGCTGTAGGTTCCATGCCCCCGACGAACCGCTCCCACGTCCTGCTCTGGACCGATTCCCCAGCGGCCTATCTCGATGCGATCCAGGCGGCGGGTCTCGCCGACCGGGTCGTGGTCGATACGCTCTCACGCAAGGAGAAGCCATCGGCCGAGCAGCTCGCCCGCACCGAGGCGATGATGGCGGGAGCGGTGTCGGCGGGGCTGTTGCCGACGATGCCCCGGCTGCGCTGGACGCAGGCGATGAGCGCCGGCGTCGACAACTGGCTGGCGCTGCCCGACCTGCCGTCGGACCTCACGCTGACCTGCGCGCGCGGCACGCACACCGAGTCGATGCCGGAGAACATCATCGGCGCGCTGTTCCATGTCGCGAAGCCCTACGCGCAGGTCGCCGAGCACCAGAAGGCGGCCAAGTGGGTGCATACGGTGGCTCAGCCGCTGACGGGAAAGACGCTCGGCATCCTGGGCCTCGGCGCGATCGGCCAGGAGGTGGCGCGCATCGCCGTCGCGCTCGGCATGCACGTGATCGGCACCAAGCGGCGGCCGACGCGTATCCCGAACGTCGCCGAGGTGCTGGCGCCTGAGCAGACCGACGAGGTGCTGGCGCAGTCGGATTTCGTCCTGCTGCTGCTGCCGGCGACGCCGGACACCGAGAACTTCATCGATGCCAGGCGATTGGCGAAGATGAAGCCTTCCGCGTGGCTCCTAAACTTCGGCCGCGGCCAGATCATCAACGACACGGATCTCATGGCTGCCACGAAGGAGAAGAAGATCGCCGGTGCCTTGCTCGACGTGTTCCGCCAGGAGCCGCTGCCGTCGGAGCATCCGTTTTGGAAGGCTCCGGGCATCATCGTGCTGCCGCATATCGGCGGTCCGCACCCGCAGCGCGACCGCTTCGTGGCGCGCCTGTTCGTCGAGAACCTGAAGCGCTTCCTCGACGGCGAGCCGCTCAAGGAGGTGGTGGACCGGACGGCGGGCTATTGAGGCGATATCGCCGAACGCTACTTCAGCCCGAAGGGCGCAAATTGCTCGGCAACCTCCGGGTCGAGCGTCAGGGCCGCGGCCTTGTCTCCGTCTCCCTCCCGCGTCTCGCCGATCATGCTGCGCGCGATGCCGCGCCCGTAGAGCGCCAGGGGGCGGTTGGGATCGACGTCGAGAGCATCGTTGTACTCCTTCACCGCGATGCGCCGTGTCGCAGTCCTGCAGGCCGGCGACCAGATCCTTGCCCGTGATGGCACGGATGAGGCAGCGGTTGTTGTAGGCCCGACCCATGCCGGGTTCGAGCTTGATGGCCGCGTCGTAGTCGGCGAGCGCCTTGTCGTACTCATGCTTGGCGAAGTGTGCGTAGCCGCGATTGTAGTAAGCGACGGGATTGTCGGAATCGGCCTTGAGCGATTCGTCGAGATCGGCGATCGCCTGGTCGTACCGGCCTTCCTCTGAAAGAAGGGCGGCGCGATTGGCGAGCGCCTGAGGGTAGCGCGGGGCGATCTTGAGTGCCGCCTCGTAATCCTGCATCGCCAGCTGCTTCTGGCCGCGCCGGTTGTTGGCGAGACCGCGTATTACATAGGCTTGGGCATTGTCGGGTGCGAGATGAATGGCGCGGTCGAGGTCGGCCAGCGCGCGCCCGTTGTCGCCGATCTGGCTGTAGGCATTGCCGTGCGAGATCAGGGCGTCGACATTGTCCGGCTGCAGCACCAGCACCTTGTCGAAATCCTCGATGGCGCGATTGTAGGCGCGTTTGCGGGCCGCCAGCAGGACGCCGCGTCCGAGATAGGCCAGCGAGTTGTTCGGGTCGACGCGGATCGCGTCGCCGTAGTCGGCAAGGGCGCGGTCGGTCTCGCCCACCGCATGCAGCGACGTGGCGCGGCGGTAGAGGTTCAGCGAATCGGGATTCCTGGGATCGACGGCGCCGTCATAGTGCTTGAGCGCCTCCGCGTAATCCTCGGCGGCCAGCACCTTGTCACCCAGCGCCGTACGGGCAATGCCGCGAGTGAGCCGGGCCAAGGCGATTTCGGACGGCTTGAGCCGCCGGGTCTGCAGCGCCGCCGAGCAGGCAGCCGCGCGAGCCTGGGCGTCCTTGACCGTCGGCCAGGCTCCACGCACGCACTCGTCGTAAAGCTGGGCCACCGCCTGGTCGGAAAGGGGAGCGGGGAGAGAAGGAGCGGGAGGGGCCGTGCCACTGCCGGTCGCGCCGACGCCTGCGAGTTCCTCCTGTTGGTTTTGCGCAGGAGAAACTGCCCGTCGGATGATCGTTGCGGCGATCTCAACTATCCAGAAACAGCCTCGTTTCGGCCACCGCTTCGGCCAGCCCGACACGGTCCACAGTCACACCTTGCGGAAAGGCGCTGAGCAAACGACTGGGCAGGCGCGAATCGAGCATCACGAAGACGCCGCGATCGTCGGCGCGACGGATCAATCGTCCATAGGCCTGCTTGAGGCGTAGCCGCGCCAGCATGTCGTCGTAGCCGTTGGCGCCGGCACCGGCGGCCTTCCAATGAGCCTTGCGAGCCCGGTGCAGGATGTCCGGACGCGGCCAGGGTACGCGGTCGAACACGATGAGGCGCAACGAGCGGCCGGGCACGTCGACACCGTCACGCACGGCGTCGGTGCCCAGCAGGCACGAATGCTCCTCGGCGCGAAAGATGTCGACGAGGGTCGCGGCGTCCATACCGCCGACATGCTGGGCGTAGAGAGGCAGGCCCGCTTCCTCCAGCACGGGGGCGATCCGCTGGTGGACGGCGCGCAGCCGTCCGATCGCCGTGAAGAGCCCGAGAGCGCCGCCACCTGCAGCGAGAAAGAGTTCGCGATAGGCGGCGGCGACCTGCTCGGTATCGTCACGTTTCACGTCCTTCACGATCAGGACCTTGGTTGCGTTCGCGTAGTTGAAGGGCGACGCCATCGCCGCGCGCGTCGCCGGGGCCGCGAGGTGGCGCGTGCCGGTGCGCGCTTCGGCGACGACCCAATCGGCCTGGGCGGCGACGTCCTCGTCGTTGGCCGCCTGCGGCACGCCAAGCGAATCGCGCAAGGTCGCCGAGGTGATCACCGCGCCATGCGCCGGACGGATCACCGCGTTCACGAACGGCTCCGCCGGATCGAGATAGTGGCGATACATGCCGACGTCGTATTCGCGGCCTTGGACGCGTTCGACGGCGAACCAGTCGACGAAAGCCGCGTCAGGATCATTGTGCAGGCCGCGCAGCATGGCGCGCCAGGATTCGAGTGTCAGTTCGCAGCGGTTGGTGAGCGACCGCGCCACGCCCTCGATGCGCGCGCGCTGACCGGAGTCGAGCTTGTCGGCCTCGCCTTCGAGCCTGGCGCGCAGCGCCTGGCGCAGCCGGCGTACCGGCTGCAGCATCTTCTCCAGCGCCTCGGCGAGCTGGTCGGCCGCCTCGACCAGGCCGGGATTGAGCGGACGCACGTCGCATTCCTGGCCGAACCCCTGATCGTCGCCGGCCGAGCGCGCGCGCACCTGCTGGCGCACCAGCGCCAGGAACTCCTCGGTGGGGCCCAGCACCGTGCCGTCGGCCAGGCGCGTCTGCCAGTTGGTGGAGGGAAGTTGTTGCGCGAGGTCGAGCAGGCGGCGCAAGGCGTTCTGCGCCTCGATATCCTCGCCGAGAAGATCTGTGACGCGACGCTCCAGCCCGCGGGCACGGCTGCCACGTCGTCCTTCCGCGCCGAGCAGCCAGCGGCGCAGGTCCGACGCCTCGACGCCGCTCAGATGCGCTCCGAACGCACCGTCGGCGGCATCGAACAGGTGGTGGCCCTCGTCGAAGACATAGCGTAGCGGCCGCGTGCCGTCGTCGAGCCCGCCCATCGCTGCCTGGATCATCACCAGCGCATGATTGGCGATAACGATGTCGGCCTGCCGCGCGCGGCGGATCGTCCGCTCGACGTAGCACTTCCGGTAGTGCTCGCAGGCCGAGTAGATGCATTCGCCGCGCCGGTCGGCCAGCCGCTGCACGCGGCTGCGGCCCACCAGGTCGAGCAGCCAGGCCGGCAGGTCGCCGCCCATCATGTCGCCGTCGCGGCTGGCCAGTGCCCAGCGCGCCAGCAGGCCGAGGCCGACCGCGTTCTCCGGCACCAGGCCGGTGCGCATCGCGGCCTCCTGGAAGTTCAGAAGGCAGAGATAGTTCTCGCGGCCCTTGCGGATGACGACGCGGCGGCGCTTCTCTGCCGAGTCGCGATGCAGCCGGTCGAGCTCGGTGTCGATCTGGCGCTGCAGGTTGCGCGTGTAGGTCGAGATCCAGACCGGGGCGCCGTTCTTCTCGGCCCACAGGCTGGCGGGCGCGACATAGCCCAGGGTCTTGCCGACGCCGGTGCCGGCCTCGACCAGTACGACATGCGGCTTGCCTTCCTCCTCGCGCGGCGCGAAGGCCTCACTGGCTGCCGAGGCATAGTCGCTCTGGGTCGGGCGTGCTTCGGCCAGGTTGGCGCCGGCTGAAACAAGATGGGCGAGCCGCAACCGCGCTTCGCGTGGTTCCACGGGCTGGCTGCCCGGCGGCGGCGCCGGTGGCGGCTCTTCCCAGACCGGCAGGCTCTTCCAGATGTCGAGGCCGGCGCCCGGACGTGGCTTCTTGCCTCCCTGATCAATGCCCAGCGCCGCCAGCACGGCATCACCCCAGCTCCAGTGCCCGCGGGCCATGACGAGTGCCGTATCCTTCATCTCGGGCGAGGCCAGCGCCGCCATGTCGTCGAGTTCGTCGAGCAGCGAACGGGCGATTGCGGGCAGGGCCGCCACCTCCTGCTCCGGCGTCGTGGGGACTTGCAGGCCGAGCGTCTCGCAAAGGCCGCGCACTGTCGGCAGGCAGAAGCGTGCCGGCCGTACGAAGGCGAAGAGTTCGAGCAGGTCGAATGCGGGGATGTTCTCGAGGCCGAGCCGGGCCGCGACGGCGGGCGCATGGCAGACCAGCGGCAGATTGCCGGCCGCGCGGAGTCCGGCGTTGGCGCCCGTCAGCCGTTCAAGCGTTCCGTCGGGCGCCCGCCACAGCGCGCCGCGGGCGGTCGCGACCAAGGATGGCCAGGAGGAAGTCGCCGGAATAGTCACCGGCGGGTAAATAGCACAGGCCAAATGGCCGATGCAGGGACTGTAGGTTGCGCTTATAAGCATGCGTCAG
>JAGNNA010000300.1 GCA_017990895.1 Reyranella sp. | reverse complement strand
GTACGACGACATCGCGGCGGCGCTGGGCGACGAACGATCGCTCGCCGGCCGGCTGCGGGTCGGCGCCGTGCAGACGGCGCTGGCGGGCGTGCTGCCGGATGCGCTGGTGGCGCTCAACCGCGCCCATCCGCGCGCCCGCGTCGCGGTGTCGGTCGGCCTGTCGGCGGAGATGGCCGAGAAGGTGGCCGCCGGCGAACTCGACGCGGCGCTGACCACCGAGCCGGTGCGGCCCTATCCGGCCGGTCTCGTCTGGACGCCGCTCTATCAGGACCGCTTCTGGCTGTTCGCGCCGCCCGGCCAGGCGCGGCGCAGCGCCCGCGACCTGCTGGCCGAGCTGCCCTTCATCCGCTTCGACAGCAAGGCCTGGGCAGGCCGCGTGATCGACCGCGAGCTGCGGCGCATGCGGGTGGAGGTCCATGAGGAGATGGTGCTCGACAGCCAGGACATCATCCTGCTCATGGTCGAGAAGGGGCTGGGCGTCGCCGTGCTGGCGGTATCGGACGAGACCTTCGCCGGCCTGAAGCTCACCTGCCTGCCGTTCGGCGAACCTCAGCTGATCCGCAACATCGTGATGCTGGAACGCCAGGACCGCCGCGGCGGACGTCTCGCCGTGGCGCTGGCTGAAGCCGTGAAGGTCGCCAAGAAGGCAGCCTCGGCGAAGACCCGCAAGGCTAGGCCGCGACGGTCTTCCCCTTGAAGGTGCAGAGGTCGTTCACGACGCAGGCTGGACAGAGGGGGGTGCGCGCCTTGCAGGTGTAGCGGCCGTGCAGGATCAGCCAATGGTGGGCGTGCAGCTTGTATTCCTCCGGCACCCGCTTCAGCAGTTTCAGCTCGACCTGCAGCGGGTTCTTGCCCGGCGCCAGCCCGGTGCGGTTGCCGACGCGGAAGATGTGGGTGTCGACGGCGATGGTCGCCTCGCCATAGGCCACGTTCATCACCACGTTGGCGGTCTTGCGGCCGACGCCCGGCAGCGCCTCCAGCTCCGCGTGTGTGCGCGGCACCTCGCCGCCGTGCCGCTCCAGCAGGAGCCGGCTGAGCGCAATCACGTTCTTCGCCTTGGTCCGGAACAGGCCGATCGTCTTGATGTGGTCGATCAGCTTCGCTTCGCCCAGCGCCACCATCTGGGCCGGCGTCTTCACGACCTTGAACAGCGGCCCGGTCGCGCGGTTCACGCCGACGTCCGTGGCCTGCGCCGAGAGCACGACGGCCACCAGGAGCTGGTAGACATTGTCGTATTCCAGTTCCGTCTCGGGCTCCGGCATCGCCTTCCTGAGGCGTGCAAAGAACTCGGGGATGACGGCAGTCTTCATCAGGGCCATATAGCTTCTTACCATGACCGAAGCGCCCGTTCCGGCGGTTCATTTCGCCACCTCGCTGAAGCCCTATCGCAGCCTGTCTGCGGACGGCTTCCGCTTCGTCATGCTGGGCGCCGTGGCCGCCAACCTGGTGATCGGCCTGCCCCTGTTCCTGATGGGCGCCTGGCCGGTGTTCGGCTTCATGGGCCTCGACGTCTTCCTCCTGTGGTGGCTGTTCCAGCGCAGCTACTTCGACGCTCGGCGCAGCGAGACGCTGACCCTGACCGACCATGACCTCGTCGTGGTCCGGATCGCGCCCGACGGCGAGCGCGAAGAACTGCGGCTCGACGCCTACTGGCTGAAGGTCGAGGCGACCGAGGAACGTCTGGTGGTCACCTCGCGCGGCAACCGCGCCGTGATCGGCCGCTTCCTCGGCCCCGACGAACGCCTCCGCGTCGCCGACCGCCTCAAGGCCGCCCTCGCCGACATGCGCGCGCCCCGATACGACCACGCCTGGGACGAGTAGGTCAGAAAAAAGCAGCTCACCCTGAGGAGCGCTCCGCAGGAGCGCGTCTCGAAGGGTGGGCACGAGCACCGCATCTGTTGCCCATCCTTCGAGACGGTCGCTGCGCGACCTCCTCAGGATGAGGTGGTGTGGTTACTTGAAGCGGAAAGGCTCTACAGCCCCAGCACGTCCTTCATGCCGTAGAGGCCGGGCTTCTTTCCCTCCAGCCACTTGGCCGACGTCACCGCGCCGGCCGCATAGGTCTCGCGGCTGAAGGAGCGGTGGTTGAGTTCAAGGCGCTCGCCGGCGGCCGCGAAGTAGACCGTGTGGACGCCCACCTCCTCGCCGCCGCGCAGGGTGGCGAAGCCGATCTCGCCGGTCGGCCGCGCGCCGGTATGGCCGTCGCGGCTCTTGCGCCAGACTTCCTCGAGCTGGACCTTGCGGCCCGCCGCAGCGGCGCGGCCCAGCGCCAGCGCGGTGCCCGAGGGCGCGTCGATCTTGTGGCGATGGTGCATCTCCAGCACCTCGATGTCGTAGCTGGGATCGAGCATCGACGCGGTCTTCTCGACCAGCGCCAGCAGGATGTTGACGCCCAGCGCCATGTTGGCCGCCCACATGATCGGCACCGCCTTCGCCGCGTCCTGGATCAACTTGGTCTGGATGGGATCGAGGCCGGTCGTGCCGATCACCATGGCGACGCCGTTCTCACTGGCGACCCTGGCGTGCGCCACGGTCGCTTCTGGCACGGTGAAATCGATCACGCAGTCGGCGGCCTTGATGGCGGCGGCGCTGTCGTCGCCGATCAGCACACCGTTCGGCTCGATCCCCGCGACCTCGCCCGCGTCCTTGCCCAGCGCTTTGCTGCCCGGGCGCTCGCTGGCAGCGGCCAGCGTCACGCCCTCGGTCCGTGCGATCTGGCGGACCAGCATCTGGCCCATGCGCCCCGAGGCGCCGACGACGGCGATCTTCATTTCGTCCCTCTCAAATTCCTTAGGGTAAACTAACGAATTCAACGCGAGGGGAACACATGCTCTTCATGGTGGTCGAGAAGCTCAAGAACCAGGACGGCAAGGCCGTCTATCGCAAGCTCCAGAAAGGTCGCGGCCTGCCCGACGGACTCGAATTCGTCGCGAGCTACGTGACGGCGGATCTCGGCCGCTGCTTTCAGCTCATGCGCACCGACGACATCACCACCTTCCAGCGCTGGATCGCCGACTGGCAGGAGGTCGTCGAGTTCGAGGTCGTGCCCGTCGTCGAAGGCAAGGTGACACGCGAGGCGCTGGAGCCGCTACTGTAGACAGAAGTTCCAACGCAGGAGAGCAGACGATGATTACAGGTGGCTGCCATTGCGGTGCGATTCGCTATCAGGCCGAGGGCGACGCCCTCCACCACGCGCTCTGCCATTGCACGGATTGCCGCCGGCATGCGGGCGCGCCGATGGTGGGCTGGACCATGTACCCGCACGACGCGGTCAAGGTGACCAAGGGCACGCCCCGGGTCTACGCCTCGTCCGAGCATGGCAGGCGGCATTTCTGCCCCGACTGCGGCACCGGGCTTTTCTACGACAATGCGCAGATGTTGCCGGGGCTCATCGATATCCAGAGCGCGACCTACGACGACCCGGACGCGGTGCCGGCGCAGGTCCACATCCAGGTCGCCGAGCGGATCGGATGGATGAAGAACGCCCACCAGCTGCCGGCGTTCGACCGCTATCCGCCGCAGCCGTAACGCGGGCGCCTACTTCCAGGGATCCGCCACCTTCGGCCAAAACGGCGTCTTGCGCTTGGTGTAGGGCCAGCGGGTGACGTCGGGGTCGGCGGCGCCGGGGGTGGCGACGTAGAGGATCTCCTTCGCGACGCCGACGAAGCCGTTATAGAAATGCTGCGCCGACTTCACGATGACGACGCGGTAGTCGGCGGGCTCGGCGCCGACGGCGCGGAAGGCGTCGGCGTGGAAGGTCTGGTTGCGGCGCGTGCAGATCGCGATGTCGACATGCTCCGACGACAGGAGCGCCATGTCGCCCAGCGGCGACATCACCGGCCCGTAGGGCTGGAAAACGTTGCGGGCAATCTTCTTCACTGTGACGTCGAGGTCGACTGGATCGCCGCTCACCGTGCCCGACTTGCCGCCCAGCCGCATGCGGATGCGCGCGCCCTCGCCCGCCTCCTCGGCGATCTGGAAGGCCATCGGATCCCACATCACGCCGAACAGAGCCGGGCCGATCTCGCGCTCGATCAGCGCCTTCAGCACGAAGGTCGAATCGCCCGGCGCACCGGAGCCGGGATTGTCGGCACGGTCGGCCAGGACCAGCGGCCCCTGGTTGTGCGAAGCCGCGCGGTCCATCGCCTCGTCGACGGTGAGGTACTTGGTGGCATATCGCTCGCGATTGTCCCACAGCTCCTTTCCGAGCTGCTCGGCCAGCGCCTCGGCCTTTGCCATGTCTCCGTCGGCCACGACCAGTGTGCGCGTACCGACATCTTCCACGTCGGCGAAGGAGAAGCCGTGGCTCAGCGACACCGAGAGGATGCCGTCCTTGCCCTCGAGGCTCTTCATGCGCACGACGAACTCGCTGATCGGCGGCACGGAGGTGCGGTACTGCGCGATCATGCGGCAGTCGTAGCGCGCCATCACCGGCTTCACCTTCCCCTCGACCGTGTCGGCGATGATCGCGAACAGCTCGGCGGCGCGCTCCATCGTGTCGGTGTGCGGGTATTCCTTGTAGCCGACCAGCACGTCGGCGCTGTCGAGCATCAGGGCGCTCAGGTGACAATGCAGGTCGAACTCGGCGCCGATCGCGACCTTCGGCCCGACGATGGCGCGGATGCGGGACAGGAGATCGCCCTCGCAGTCGTCGTAGCCGTCGGCGACCATGGCGCCGTGCACGTTGATCAGCACGGCGTCGAGCGGCAACGCGGCCTTGATGCCATCGAGGATCTCGTCGCGGAAATCCTCATAGACCTTGCGCACGGTTGTCCCTGAGGGCGCGGCGAAGGTCGAGAGCCCCTCGATCACCGTCCAGCCGCGCTTCTCCGTCTCCTTGCGCCAGACATGGACCGGCGCCGTGAAGTTGGTCGGCGCGTGCTGGGTGGCGTCGCCGTGCCAGATGCCATGCTCCTGGTAGCCGCGCAGGCCGGTCGGGAAGGGCACGAACTGGTTGGTCTCGGTCCCGAGGGCCGCGATGTAGACACGCTTGGACAACGACTTACTCCTTGGCGCAATGGCAGCCGACGACATGGTCGTCGACCATGCCGGAAGCCTGCATGAAGGCATAGCAGATGGTGGAGCCCACGAACTTGAAGCCGGCCTTCTGAAGGGCCTTCGACATCGTGTCGCTTTCAGCCGTGCGGGCCGGCACGTGCTTGAGGGTCTTCGGGCGGTTCTTCTTCGGCGTGCCGTCGACGAAGCCCCAGAGGTATTTCGAGAAGGAGCCTTCGCGCTCCATTAGTGCGAGACAGGCCTGGGCGTTGCCCACGCTGGCGGCGATCTTGCCCTTGTGGCGGATGATGCCGGGATCGAGCAGCAGCTTCTCCAGCTTCGCAGGGCGATAGCGCGCGATCTTCTCGGGATCGAACCCGTCATAGACCTTGCGATAGTGCTCGCGCTTGCGCAGCACGGTGATCCACGAAAGGCCCGCCTGGCAGCCCTCCAGCGTCAGGAGCTCGAACAGCGCGCGATCGTCGCGCAGCGGACGTCCCCACTCCTTGTCGTGGTATTCTTGGTAGAGCGGATCGTCGGAGACCCAGCCGCATCTTGGCTTGCCGTCCGCGCCGCTCACTCTATCGTGCTTCCAAACCATGTGAGGAAGCTACCCAATGTCCAAGGTCCCCGCCAATCTGAAGGTCTGCATTTTCGATGTCTTCGGCACCGTCGTCGACTGGCGCGGCAGCCTGATCCAGGATCTGCCCGCGCTCGGCAAGAAGTACGGCATCGACACCGACTGGACGAGCTTCGCCGACGACTGGCGCGGCCTCTACCAGCCGCAGATGGGCAGGGTGCGCAAGGGCGAGCTGCCGTGGACGCGCATCGACGACCTGCACAAGGAAGCCTTCGAGATGCTGCTGCAGAACCGCGGCCTGAAGCATCCAGGCGAGGAGGGCGCTTGGGAGTTCACGCATCTCTGGCACAAGCTCCGGCCGTGGCCCGATTCGGTCGAGGGCATCGGCATGATGAAGAAGAAGTTCGTCGTGGCAACCTTGAGCAACGGCAACGTCGCGCTGCTGATCAACATGGCCAAGAACGGCGGCATCCCCTGGGATCATTGCTTCTCGGGCGAGACCTTCCATCACTACAAGCCCGACCCCGAGGCCTATCTCGGTGTGGTCGACAGCATGTACCTCAAGCCCGAGCAGGTGATGCTGGTGGCCGCGCACAACAACGACCTGGCGGCGG
>JAGNNA010000027.1 GCA_017990895.1 Reyranella sp. | reverse complement strand
AGGGTCAGGATCACATAGGATTCCGGATAGGGCGAAGTCGCGTCGCCCGGATTGTACACGTTCCATGTGTAGGCGAGCCGGCCCGGCGGCTGCCATTGAGTGACGACGCCTCGGATGTGGCCGCCCATCAGCGAGACGGCGCCACCCACCCTCGGCTCGATCCTGCCGTCGCCGTACCAGCCGGGCAGGCGACCGGGATCCGCCAGGAAGGCCCACGCCCGAGCAGGGAGGCAGGGCAGGTGCCGCTCGAAGCGCACCATATGCGCATGGGTGAATTGCGCGCCGTCGCTCATGGACTTTCCCGCCTCTTGCCTTAAAGAAAACACCGCATGGATTACGAATCCCTCAAGACCCCGGCCGACGACGTCGTTCGTGACGATGTCAGCTTCGAGGCCTATCGGCTTCCAGGCGACTTGATCGATTCACAACACCCGACAATCGTGGCCTATGCAAGGCGCGTGGCCGGCGAGGGCAGTGACCAGGAGCGGGCCCTGCGTCTTTACTACGCCGTGCGCGATGAGCTGCGCTACGACCCCTACAACACGCCGATGAAGCGCGAGGCGTATCGCGCCAGCACGACGCTTGCGGCGGGTCACGGCTACTGCGTGAACAAGGCCGGCGTCATGGCCGCGGTCTGCCGCGCCGCCGGCATTCCAGCCCGGCTGGGCTATGCCGACGTGCGCAATCACATGACGACGCAGCGGCTGTCGGAGCTGATGGGCAGCGACGTCTTCTACTATCACGGCTACACCGACGTCTGGCTGGACGGGCGCTGGGTCAAGGCGACGCCGGCCTTCAATCGCGAACTCACCGACAAGTTCGGTCTGAAGCCGCTCGACTGGGACGCCGTGGGCGACTCGATCTACCATCCGTTCGACCTCAGCGGCCGACGTCACATGGAGTATCTCGCCTATCGGGGGGTCTTCGCCGACATCCCGTTCGAGGAAATCCGTGGCGCCTTCCGCCATTACTATCCGCGCATGACGAAGGCGCAGGAGGAGATGGCGCTGGGTGGCGATTTCGGCGCTGAAGGTGCTGCGGAAGTGAAACCGAAGTGAACCTCGCACCGCGGTCACCCGCCTACATCGCGCTTCTGGTGGCGCTGGGCAGTTTCGGCCCGCTCACCATGAGCATCTACACGCCGGTCATGCCGTCGGTCGGTCACGAACTGCTGGCGACTCCCGAAAACGTGAAGCTGACGCTCACCACCTACATGCTGGGCTTCGCGGTCGGGCAGCTCTTCTACGGCCCGCTCAGCGACCGTTACGGGCGCCGGCCGGTCCTGCTGGGCGGGCTGCTGTTCTTCACCATCACCAGCTTCGCCTGTTCCTTCGCCCCGTCGATCGGCGGCCTGATCGGCCTGCGCGTCATGCAGGGGCTGGGTGCGGCCTCGGGATCGGTGCTGGGTCGCGCCCTCACGCGCGATGCCTACACGTTCAAGGAAATGCCGCTCGTCATGAGCTGGATCTCGCTCGGCCAGAACATCGCGCCCTCGCTGGCGCCAATGATCGGTGGGTTCCTCGGCGAATGGTCGAGCTGGCGGGCGACCTTCTGGTTCGTCGGTGGTTTCGGCGCCATCCTGTTCCTGATCACCCTGGCGGGCCTGCGCGAGACCAACAAGTTCCGCAGCGAGCGTATCGACCTGTCGAGTCTGTTGCGCGGCTCGGGCGAGATGCTGCGCGATCGCCGCTTCCTGGGCCACATCCTGCCGCTGGGTTTCGCCTTTGCGCTGAATTTCGGGATGCTGGCGGGCGTGCCCTTCGTTCTGCAGGAAAGCATGGGCTTCAGCCCGCGGGAGTTTGGTCTGATCGTACTGCTCTCGGTCGGCGGCTTCACGCTCGGGACCTTCATAAACAACCGTCTGGTCGGCCGGGTTGCGCCGGTCGACATCATCATGTTCTCGGGCTGGTTCCACGTGGCGGCTCTGGTGGGCATGGCGGCTCTTTCGCTGGCCGGCATCGTCACCTGGTGGGCGATCGTCGGCCCGCACATGCTGTTGAGCTTTGGCACGGGCATGATCGTAGCCAACGCCAATGCTGGCGCCGTGGGCCTCTATCCGCGGCTTGCCGGTACGGCCTCGTCGCTTGCCGGCCTCGCCCAGATGGGCATGGGTGCCATGGGCACGATCGCGGTTGCGGGCTTGAGCGTGGTCGGCAGCCGCTACGTCGCGATGCCGATGGTGATCGGGCTCGCACCGTTCGCAATCGCGACGGTGCTGAGCGCCCGACTATTGCGCGGTGAGCCGCGCGCCCCGAAAGTGGACGAGTAGAAGAGGGAGAGAGAAGACGATGACGAACATGCTGAAGGACAAGGTCGTGCTGGTCACCGGCGCGGGCGGCGGCATCGGCCGCGAGATGGCGCTGCTGGCGGCAAAGGAAGGCGCCAAGGTCGTGGTCAACGATCTCGGCGGTGCGGTCGACGGCGAGGGCAGCGGCAGCGCGACGGCGGCCGAGAAGGTCTGCGCCGAGATCGCGGCGGCCGGCGGCCAGGCGGTCCCGAATGGCGACAGCGTTGCCGATCCCGCCGGCGCGGAGCGCATGGTGAAGGCGGCGGTGGAGAATTTCGGACGCATCGACGGCGTCATCAACAATGCCGGCATCCTGCGCGACCGCATCTTCCATCGCATGAGCCACATGGACTGGAAGATGGTCATCGACGTCCATCTCAACGGCTCGTTCAACACCAGCCGCGCGGCCGCCAACTACTTCAAGGAGCAGAAGTCGGGTGCCTTCGTGCACTTCACCTCGACCTCCGGCCTCGTCGGCAATTTCGGCCAGGCCAACTACTCGGCGGCCAAGATGGGCATCATCGGCCTGTCGCGTTCGATCGCCCTCGACATGGCGGCGTTCAACGTCCGCTCCAACTGCATCTCGCCGTTCGCCTGGACGCGCATGATCGGCACCATCCCCGCCGACACCGAGGCCCAGAAGGCGCGGCTGGAGCGCTCCAAGAAGATGACGCCGGCCAAGATCGCGCCGATGGCGGTGTACCTCCTGTCGGACTCGGCGCAGGAGCAGGGCATCACCTCGCAGATCTTCGGTGTGCGCATGAACGAGATCATGCTGTTCAACGCCAATCGTCCGGTACGGTCCGTGCATAACTCCGAGGGCTGGACCCTGGAAGACATCGCCGAGCATGCGGTGCCGTCGATGAAGCCTTACTTCACCGACATGAAGCGCTCGCCCGAGTACTTCACCTGGGATCCGATCTGAGCACAGGGGACTGACGACGATGGCCGCCGCGAACATGAAGAACGAGCCCAAGATCGATCCCAAGGAGATCCTGGAGGGCATCGTCGAGTGGATCGAGATCGAGAGCCCGAGCCACGATGCGAAGGCGGTCAATGTCATGGTCGACAAGGTCGAGGGCCAGTTCCGCGACCTTGGCCTCGACCTGGATCGTACGCCGGGCCGCGATGGCTTCGGCGACATCCTCGAAGCGAAGACCCCGGCCGACTGGAGCACGGGGCAGGGCAAGGGCATTCTGGTCCTTGCCCATCTCGACACGGTCCATCCGCTCGGGATGAAGGAGAAGGAGCTGAAGATCCGCCAGGAAGGCGACAGCGTCTTCGGTCCCGGCATCTACGACATGAAGGCGGGCGGCTACATCGCCTACTACGCGCTGCGCCACCTGATTCGTCAGGGCAAACGCACGAAGCTCCCCGTCACCTTCCTGTTCATTCCCGAGGAGGAAGTCGGCAGCCCGACGTCGCGCGCCCGGATCGAGGAGGCCGCCAGGGGCCACAAATATGCGCTCGTCATGGAGCCGGGGCGCGATGGCGACAAGGTCGTGACGTCGCGTAAAGGAGTCGGCCGATTCACGCTGACCGCCAAGGGCCGCGCCGCCCATGCCGGCGTGCGTCACGAGGATGGCCGCAGCGCCATCCTGGAGATCGCGCGCCAGATCGTGCGCATCGAGGAGAAGACCGACTATGCCCGCGGCATCACCTGCAACGTCGGCTTGGTCCGCGGTGGCTCGGGCGTCAACGTCACGCCTGCCGAGTGCTCGATCGACGTCGACCTGCGCGTGCCCAGCATGCAGCTGGCCGAGGAGATGACCCACTGGTTCCTGAACCTCGAGCCGATCGGCAAGGAGGTCGAGCTCTCGGTCGAAGGCGGCATGAACCGCCCGCCCTACCAGAAGGATGCCGGCATCACCGATCTCTTCCAGAAGGCGCAGGCGATCTATCGCGAGATCGGCAAGGAGCTGAACGACGTGCCGCTGACCGGCGGCGGCAGCGACGGCAACTTCACGGCCGCACTCGGCATCCCGACGCTCGACGGACTCGGCGCCGACGGCAAGGGTGCCCACGCCATCACTGAGCAGATCTACTATTCGTCGCTGGAGCCCCGCACCTACCTCTGCGCCCGCCTGCTGGAGACGCTGGAGTAGGCTTCATTGGAGCGCGCCACTCCCGCGGTGCGCTCCAATGAGTTCAGTACGCCGCCGTGAAGCGCTTGCGGAGGTGCTTGGGCTTCTCGATCTCGTTCACGATGGCGACCGCGAAGTCCTCGCGGCTGATGGCGCTCTGGCCTTCCTTGTCCTCCAGCAGGTGATCCTTGCCGAGGCGGAATTTGCCGGTGCGGTCTCCCGGCTGGATCGAAGCGGGGGGCGAGATGGCCGTCCAGTCGAGGTCCTTGGCCTTGCGGACCTCCTCCAGGGCCAGCGACGCGGGCTTGGAGGTCGGGGGCTGGATGCCGCGATCGGCCATGTGGTCGAGATGGGTGCGACCGTCGGCCCTCAACAGGCTGCCGGCGCCGACCACGAAGAGGACGCGCTTCACGCCGCTGTTGCGGACCGCTTCCAGCACGTGATGGACGCTCGCCTCGTTCCACTTCACCGACGCCACGACGATGTCGTGGCCCTTTAGAATGGCCGACATCGACACGACGTCGGTCGTGCTGCCCTGGCGGATCGTCATGCCGGGGCGTGGCTTGAGCTTGGAGGCGTCGCGCGTGATGGCCGTGACGCTGTGCTTTCGGTTCAGGGCCTCGTCGAGGACACGGCTGCCGATATTCCCGGTGGAACCGATGAGGGCGATGGCAGTCATTGCGGCGTTTCCTTCATGAGATGGCGTAGGGCCGCCACGGTCTCCGCCGGCGCCTCCTGCGGGACGTTGTGGCCGATGCGCGGCAGCATCCGCCGCTCGTAGCCGCCGGTGAACTTGTCGGACTGGCCGTCACGGTCGGAGGCCGGTCCCACACCGTCGGCGGCGCCGTGGAGATTGATGGTGGGCACGGAGATGGCGGGCTGCCGGGCGAGCAGCGCTTCGACCGGCTCCAGCAAGGGATCGCCCTTGGCATAGCCGTAGCGATGGCGATAGGACTGGATCACCACGTCGACGAAGTCGGGATTGTCGAACGAGGATGCCGTCCTTTCGAAGGTCGAGTCATCGAACTTCCATTCCGGGGACCACAGGCTCCAGAGCAGCCTGCAGATGTCGCGGCGGTTCCTGGTGAGGCCGGCGCGTCCGCGCTCGGTGTTGAAATAATACTGATACCAGAGCCGATGCTCGGCCGCGGCGGGTGCAGGCTCGACCGACGCCGCGATGTTCTGGAGGTTGTAGCCGGTGCAGCTCACGAGACAGCGCACGCGCTCGGGCCACAGCGCCGAAACGATGCAGGCCGCGCGGCCGCCCCAATCGTACCCCGCCAATGCAGCGCGCCGGATGCCGAGAGCATCCATCAGCTGCAGCAGGTCGTGCCCAAGCGCCGCCTGTTCGCCGGATCGAAGCGTTTCGGGCGACAGAAACCGGGTGGGGCCGTAGCCGCGCAGATAGGGCACCAGCACTCGGTTGCTGTCGGCGGCCAGAGCCGGGGCGACCTCGTCGTAGGCGCGCACGTCGTAGGGGAAGCCGTGCAGAAGGATCACCGGCGCGCCGTCGGGCGGTCCGTGCTCCTCGTAGGCGACGTCGAGAACGTCGGTGCGGATGGATTTGCGGTGCATCTCCTGAACATATAGCGGCCCCGCGCCGCCGTTGACAGCCGCGCGTGCCACGACCAGCCTCGAAGAATGAGCAGGATCGGCAATTTCCTGACCCTGGAGCAGACGCGCAGGCTCGGCGCGAAGTCGAACCTCGTGGGGACACTGCTCGTCCTGCAGGCCTGGGCGCTGATCGCGGGCAGCATGGCGCTGTTCGCCCTGTGGCCCAACCCCTTCACCTTCCTGCTGGGTGTCATGGTGATCGGCGGACGCCAGCTCGGCCTCGCCATCCTGATGCACGATGCCGCCCATGGGCTTCTTTTCGCCGACCGCCGCCTCAACGACGGGGTGGGAAGCTGGCTCTGCGCCTTTCCGGTGTTCACCAGCCTCACGCTCTACCGGCCTTATCACCTCCAGCATCACCGGTTCACGCAGCAACCCGAGGATCCGGATCTGGGGCTGTCGAAGGCCTTCCCGACCAGCCGGACCAGCCTGCGCCGGAAAATCCTGCGCGACCTCACCGGGCAGACGGCGTTCCTGAGGCGCGGCGAGCAGATCCGCCGGTCGATGGGACCGGCGGACGCGCCGATCGCGGCGCAGCTCGAAAACCTGTGGCGCACCGAGAAGGGCCCGCTGATCGTGAACATTGTCCTGCTCGCGGGGCTCTCGGCGGCAGGATACTGGTGGCTCTACCCCGTGATGTGGCTGCTGCCGCTCGCCACCTGGTACCAGCTCGTGAGTCGCATCCGGAACATTGCCGAACACGCCGTCGTGCCGGACAACGACGATCCGCTGCGCAATACGCGGACCACCTACGCCAACCCGCTGATGAGGCTTCTGGTGGCGCCCTTCTGGGTCAACTACCACCTCGAACATCATCTGTTCATGTTCGTGCCGTGCTGGCGCCTGCCGCAGGCGCATCGTGCCTTGCTGGACGGCGGCCATCGTCCGTCGATGGAACTCAAGCCCGGCTATCTGGCTGTGCTGAGGGCCGCTACCGCCGGCGCACAGGACGGTGGGCGCAGCCCGGGTACGCGAACCGCTCAGCACATCTAGACGACCGGCAAAAGAAAAAGGCGGTCCGTGGGACCGCCTTTTCGACTGGTGCCTACGCCGACCGCTTACTGGGCCGGGCAGGCGTAGATGTTCATCTCGGGACCGAGGTCGTACGGCGGCGGCACCTGCGAGAGCGCCGTGACCTTCGGGTCCATCGCCCAATCGAAGGCGCGCTTGCCGCGCGAGCAGAATTCCTTGTCGGTCGGTGCGCGCTGCGCCGTGCGATTGGCGACTTCGGTCACGAACACATCGGTGTTGAAGCGCTTGCGGGCAGCGATCTGGGAAAGCGAGCGGGCATTGGTCGCGAACTCGGCGCGGAACTTGCCCACGAAGTCGGCATAGACCTTCTCGTAGGCGCGGGCTCCGCCAGGACCCTGGCACTGAAGGGTCACGACCTGGAGTTCCTGCTGAACCATGCGGGCGCGCACGATCTCGAGGTCGGCCGCATTGTAGCAGATGGCCCGGGTCTGGGCCGCGGGAGGCGACGGCGGAACGGGCGCCTGGTAGTCGGCCGCTGGCGGCTTCACGGGTGCAGCCGCGGTCTTCGTCAGCCCGAGCGTGCAGCCACCGAGGGCGAGGATACCCACCATGAGAAATGCCGCCTGTGTAAGCCTCTTGATCATCCGCAAACTCCAAACGCCGTTGGCCGGAAACCGCCAGCGGGTACAACAGTTAGCCGCCCGTTTCAAATCCTAATACCAACTGCGGGACCGGCTGCGCCGATTTCCCTTGGTTCTCAGTGTAAAGCTTTGGTGAGCGCCCGGTCGAATATTTCCAGGCCGAGGTCGATTTCCGCCTCCTCCGCGGTAAGGGGCGGCGCGATGCGGAATATCCCGAAGCCGCCGCGGACGGTGCTGGTCATCATTCCCAGCTCCAGGCAGTTCCGGGCCACCTCCTGGGCAAGTTCCGGGTCGGGCGTTCGCGAGCGCCGGTCCTTCACCATGTCCAGTCCGAGCAGGAGGCCGCGGCCCCGCACGTCGCCGATGCACTCGTGGCGCTGCTGGAGGGCCAGCAGACCATCCTTCAGACGTTTACCGAGAATTGCCGCGCGCTCCGTGAAGCGATCGCGCAGGATGACCTCGATGACCTTCAGGCCGACGGCCGCAGGGAGGGGATCGGAGGCATGCGTCGTGTAGAACAGGAAGCCGCGCTCGGCGGCCACGTCCTCGATCGCCGGCGTCGTCAGCATGGCGGCGAGGGGCAGGCCGGCGCCCAGTGTCTTGGAGAGGGTGAGATAGTCTGGCACCACCCCGTCGCGCTCGCAGGCGAAGAGGGTACCCGTGCGGCCGAGACCGGTCTGTGCCTCGTCGAAGATGAGCTGCATGTCGCGCTCGCGGCATTTCACGGCCAGCGCCTTCATCCAGCCCTCCGGCGGCTCCAGCACGCCACCGGAACTCAGGATTGGCTCGACGATGCAGGCCGCCAGGGCGCCGCTCGACTGGCGGTCGACCAGCTCGAAGCCGAAATCGAGTTCGCCCTGCCAGTCGTAGACGCCGTGATCGTCGATGAAGCGCGAGCGGTACGTGTCCGGCGCCGGCAGGACGAGCGCCCCGGGTTGCGGCGGTCCGTAGCCCTTGCGGCTCGACGAATAGGTCGCGGACGCCGCACCGCCCGTTACACCGTGCCAGGACCGGCTCATCGCCACGATCTCGTGGCGGCCCGTCACCAGCTTGGCCATGCGCAGGGCGGCCTCGTTCGACTCGCCCCCGGTCGAGACCAGGAGCACGCGGTCGAGTTCTCCAGGCGATACCTTGGCGATGAGCGCGGCCAGCTCGACGACGGGCCGTGACAGGATCGTCGAGTAGAGATGGTCGAGTTCGCCGATATAGCGGCGCGCAACCTCGACGATTTCCGGGTGGCTGTGGCCCAGGATGGCGCTCATCTGCCCCGAGGTGAAATCGAGGATCTTCCGTCCATCGGCATCGGTGAAGTAGTTGCCGGCCGCGCTCTCGGCGATCAGTGGCGAGAAGGCGCCGCCATAGCGCACGAGGTGAGCACGGGCCTTGGCCCAGAATTCGGGATCGGCGTTCCCGTTCATGCGGCGTGGGCCTCCAGCGCGGCCCTGACCAGCGGCATGCGGTCGTTGCCGAAGAACATGTCGTTGCCGACGAAGATCGTCGGGCTGCCGAAGCCGCCACGGGCGATCAGCTCGTCGGTGTTGGCGCGCAGCCGTGCCTTGCAGGAATCGGTCTCGATGCCGGCAAAGAAGCGCTGGCGCTCGATGCCGGCCGTTGTGGCGATGTCGGCGAGTACTTCTTCCCGCGACAGGTCGCGATCGTCCCCCCAATAGGCCTCGAAGGCGGCGGCGGCGTAGGGTGCCAGTTTGCCCTCGTCCAGCGCCACGAACGCGCCGCGCATGCACTTCACGCTGTTCACCGGGAAGACCGTCGGCGGGAACTTGATGGTCAGCCCGTAGAGCCGGGCCCAATCCTGCATGTCCTTCTGCATGTAGGCCTGCTTCCGTGGATTCGGCTTCGCACGGCTCTCGTAGACCGTCTGGTTCACGGCATTGAACACGCCGCCCACCAGGATGGGCTTCCAGGCGATCTCGGCAGCCACTTCCTGCGCCAGCGGCTGGATCGCGTGGAAGGCGAGGTAGGTCCACGGGCTGGAACAATCGAAGTAGAAGTCGAGCTGGCGCGCCATTTCGTCCCCCTGAAAGCGTTCGCCTTGTCGTTGCCATACATGGCGCGTATTTTGCAAATCCATGACGGTACCGACTGGCCAGTGTAGAGAAATGGGCCCCAAAAAGATCGCCATCGTCGTGCATCAGCAGCACTCGCGGCCCGGAAGGGTCGGCGCCCTGCTCGAGAAGCGCGGTTACGAACTTCACAGACTGTGCCCCAATCTGGGCTGCAACCTGCCTGAGGACATGTCCGACTATGCGGGCGTGGTGGTCTTTGGCGGCCCGATGTCGGCCAACGATTGCGGCACCCTGGCGGGCATCAGGTGCGAGCTCGACTGGATCCCCAAGGTCGTCGATGCCGGCGTGCCGTTCCTCGGCCTCTGCCTCGGCGCCCAGCTCCTGACGCGGGCCGCCGGTGGCCGGGTCGGACCGCATCCCGAAGGGCTTGTCGAGATCGGCTATGTCGACGTCGAGCCCACCGAAGCGGGCCGTGAGTGGTTCAGGGCGCCGATGAAGGTCTACCAGTGGCATCGCGAGGGCATGACGATCCCGGATTGCTGCGAGCTTCTGGCCACCAACGACCGCTATCCGGTCCAGGGATTCCGCTGCGGCCCCAACGCCTTCGGCTTCCAGTTCCATCCCGAGGTCACCCTCGAGATGAAGAGCATCTGGACGCTTTCGGCTGCCGAGCGCCTCAAGATGCCGGGCGCGCAGCAGCGCGGCGTCCATCTCTCGATGCATGCACTGTACGATCCGCCACTCGACCGCTGGATCAACGGCTTCCTCGACCGCTGGCTCGCGACCGACCAGCGCGTCCCCGTAGCGCCAAAGGAACTCGGCGTTCCTGCTGTCGAGTTCGCTGCCGCCGCCGACTAGCGGCGCGATAGTCCGGCGCCCGGCCATGGGCTAGTCTCTGCGGGAAACCAGAGGAGACGCTGAATGATATCGGGTGCGCTGATTTTCGTGCTGGCCGTCGTCCTCGTGGCGCTGGTGCTGGTCTTCTCCGGTGTCAAGACGGTCAACCAGGGTACCAACTGGACGGTCGAGCGGTTCGGCCGCTACACCCGCACCCTGGCGCCCGGCCTGCATTTCATCGTGCCCTTCATCGACACGATCGGCCGCAAGATGAACATGCAGGAGAACGTCTTCGACATTCCCGGACAGAAGGTCATCACCAAGGACAATGCCACCGTGCAGGTGGATGCCGTGGCCTTCTACCAGGTAGTCGATGCCGCCCGCGCGGCCTACGAAGTCCAGAACCTGCACCTCGCCATTACCAATCTGGCGCTGACCAACATCCGATCGGTCATGGGCAACATGGCGCTCGACGAGGCCCTGTCGAAGCGCAACGACATCAACAACACGCTGCTCGCGGTCATCGACCAGGCAACCGGCCCATGGGGCGTCAAGGTGCTGCGCATCGAGGTCAAGGACATCGCGCCGCCCGACGATATCGTGGTGGCGATGGGCCGGCAGATGAAGGCCGAGCGTGAGAAGCGCGCAACCATCCTCGAGGCCGAGGGCATTCGCGAATCGAGCATCCAGCGGGCCGAAGGCGAGAAGCAGTCGGCCATCCTGACCGCCGAGGGCCGCCGCGAGGCGGCCTTCCGCGACGCCGAGGCGCGCGAGCGCATGGCCGAGGCCGAAGCCAAGGCGACCTCCGTCGTGGCCGAGGCGATCGCCGGCAATGGCGTCCAGGCGACCAACTACTTCCTGGGCACCAAATACGTCGAGGCGCTGGCGAAGATGGGCTCCAGCACCAACGCCAAGGTGTTCTTCCTGCCCGTCGAGGCGACGGGCGTGATGGCCTCGATCGCCGGCATCGGCGAACTCGCCAAGGAAGCGCAGGCGCGTGGCGTCGAGGCGACGCGCGCGCGCGGCTCCGTTCCCAACGCGGGCTGACCGGTGATGTTCAAGATCGTCTTCTGGTACTGGTGGGCGGTCGCGGCGGTCCTGCTCGTCTTCGAGATGATGCTGCCCGGCGTCGTCTTCCTCTTCCTCGCCATCGGAGCCGGTGCGGCGGGGCTCTTCCTGCTGATCGTGCCCGACCTCTCGATCGAGCTGCAGCTGCTTACCTTTGCCGTGATTTCGGTCGTCGCGGCCGTCGGCCTGCGCCGGACCTTGCGCCGACTGCAGCATGCCGACAATCCGCCGACCTCCACGCTCAATGCGCGTGGCGATGCCCTGATCGGCCGCATCATCGTGCTCGACGAGCCGATCCTGAATGGCCGCGGGCGCGTGATCCTCGGCGATGGAAGCTGGAGCGTGACCGGTCCCGACATGGTCAAGGGCGCCAAGGTGCGCGTGAAGTCGGTGAGCGGCACCGAACTCGCTGTGGAGCCCGCACCATGAAGCGCAGATTTCTTCTCGCACTTCCGGCCTTGCTCATGCCCTTCATTGGCCATGCGCAGACGCCTTATCCCACGAAGACGGTCCGCCTCATGGTCGGCGCCAATGCCGGCGGCGGCACCGACATCGTGGCGCGCATGCTGGCGGAGAAGCTGGCCGAGTCGATGAAGGGCACCTTCGTCGTCGAGAACAAGCCAGGCGCCTCCAACACGATCGCCGCCGATCTCACGGCCAAGGCGCCGCCCGATGGCCACACGATCCTGGTCGCGACCAACACCGGGCAGGCGATCGCGCCGCATCTGCTCAAGCTCGGCTTCGACCCGATCAAGGACCTGATCCCGATCGGCCTCGTGGTGAACGTGCCCAACGTGCTGGTGGTCGGCGCCTCGGTGCCGGTGAACTCGGTGGCTGAGCTGATCGCCGCGATGAAGGCCAAGCCCGGTGAGTTCAAGTACGCCTCCTCAGGCGTCGGCAGCACGCAGCACATCGCTGGCGAGGCCTTCGACGTGGCGGCGGGCGTAAAGGGCATGCATGTGCCCTACAAGGGCAGCGCGCAGGCGCATCTCGACATCATTGGCGGCAACGTGCAGATGATGTTCGACACCACGTCCTCGTCGATGGGCCAGATCAAGGCGGGCAAGTTCAAGCCGCTGGCCGTCACATCGGAGCGCCGCAGCAGCGAGCTGCCGGACGTGCCGACCCTTGCCGAAGCGGGCCTGCCCGGCTTCGACATGACGACCTGGTACGCCGTCTACGTGACCGCGGGGACGCCGCCCGACGTGGTGGCGAAACTGCAGGCCGAGCTGATCCGCATCGTGGCTTTGCCCGACGTGCAGGCCAAGCTGCGCGGGCTGGGCGGCGAGCCCGGCACCATGAGCGCGGAGCAGTTCGCTCGCTTCAATGTTCAGGAATACGAGCGTTTCGGGCGTCTCATCCGCGAGGCCGGCATCAAGCCGGAGTGATCTTCGGCGACCTCCTTGCCAATTATTAACTGGTTGGTTAAGTATTGGTTTCCTCAAGGAGGACCGCGATGGAACGGTCTTATGGCTGGGTGATCGTTGGCGCCGGGGCGCTGATGGGCTGCGTCGCGATCGGGGCGCTGTTTTCGCTCGCGGTCTTCCTGCAGCCAATGTCCGAGGCGACAGGCTGGTCGCGTACCGGCATTTCGAGCGCCATGACGCTCGATTTCCTGACGATGGGCATCGCGGCCTTCGGCTGGGGCGCGCTCAGCGACCGTTTCGGTCCACGGATCGTCGTCCTGTCGGGCGCCCTCCTGCTGGGGCTCGGCCTTGCGCTGGCAAGCCGCGCCACCAGCCTGCTCGAATTCCAGCTCATCTACGGGATCATCGTCGGCATCGGGGCCGGCGCCGTCTTCGCGCCGATGATCGCCACCGTCACCGGCTGGTTCGACAAGCATCGCAGCCTCGCGGTTTCGCTAGTCTCCGCCGGGATGGGCGTGGCGCCCATGACCATCTCGCCCGTCGCGCAGTGGCTGATCTCGGCGCACGGCTGGCGGACCGCCATGCTGACGATCGCTCTCGGGGCTTGGGCGCTGCTGGTCCCGGCGGCCCTGCTGGTCCGGCGCCCGCCGGAGGTCTCGGCCGAATCTCCGGGTACCCCGGCGGAAGGCGGGGAGGCGATGAAGGTCGGGCAGGCGCTGCGTTCGCCGCAATTCATCGTCCTCTCGCTGACGTTCTTCTTCTGCTGCGCCGCTCATTCCGGCCCGATCTTCCACACGGTGAGCTACGCGCTGGCCTGCGGCCTGCCGGCCATGACGGCCGTCACGATCTACAGCGTCGAGGGGCTGGCGGGTCTCGGCGGCCGCATCCTGTTCGGCTTGCTGGGGGACCGGTTCGGCGCGCGGCGCGTGGTCGTCGCAGGGTTGATGGTCCAGGCCGTCGGCGCCGGCAGCTACTACTTCACGCGTGACGCCGGGGATTTCTACGCCGTCGCCATCCTGTTCGGCATGGCCTATGGCGGCGTCATGCCCCTCTATGCCGTGCTGGCCCGCGAGTACTTTCCGATGCGCATCATGGGCACGGTGTTCGGCGCCGCCGCGATGATCTCCAGCCTCGGCATGGCGCTGGGACCGGCCGTCGGCGGCTGGATCTTCGATACGTTCCACGGCTACGGGTATCTCTACATCGCGTCGTTCGGCATGGGCCTGGCGGCCGTCGCGATCGCGCTGGCCTTCCCGGTACCGTCGTCCGCACGGCATGTCCCGCAAACGCTGCCAGCCTGAATTGCGATTCCGGATCACTGAAGAGCCGATCCGGGCAAGGCTGATGGCGCCGGCGGCCAGGAAGCCGCCGCAGAGCACCGGACAGTACGGTCAAATGATGGCGTCGCCGTCCCTCAGGAACGCTTCAAGCGCGCGCTCGTGCGGCTCCAGATCGAGGCCCTGCGCCGCGACCCACTCGTCATTGTAGTAGGTATTCCCGTACCGCTCGCCGCTGTCGCAGATGAGCGACACGAGAGAGCCCGTGCGCCCCTCGGCCTTCATGCGCGAGGTGAGGATGCAGAGCGCGACGAAATTCGTGCCGGTCGAGCCGCCGACCTTGCGGCCCAGCAATCGCGACAGGACGCGCATGCCGGCCAGAGACTGCGCGTCGGGAACCCGCATCATGCGATCGATCATGTCCGGCAGGAACGATGGTTCGACCCGGGGCCGGCCAATCCCCTCGATGCGCGAGGCGCGGTCGCAGGTCGCCTGGAGGTTGCCCTTCGCGAATGCCTCGAAAAAGGCCGAGAATTCCGGATCGGCCACGCAGAGCCTCGTGGCGTAACGCATGTAGCGGATGTACCGGCCGAGCGTCGCGGTGGTGCCGCCGGTGCCGGCGCTCATCACGATCCAGGTCGGAACGGGATGCGGCTCGCGGCTCATCTGCTCGAAGATCGACTCGGCGATGTTGTTGTTGCCGCGCCAGTCGGTGGCCCGCTCGGCATAGGTGAACTGGTCGACGTAGACGCCGCGCAAGTCGGTCGCCAAAGCTTCCGCGGCGGCATAGATGCCGCGACCGTCGGCAACGAGATGGCACTTGCCGTGCTGCCGTTCGATCTCGGCGATTTTCTCCGCCGAGGTGGACGCCGACATCACGGCGTGGAAGGGCAGGCCCAACAAGCGCGCGAAGTAGGCCTCCGAGATCGCCGTCGAGCCCGACGAGGCCTCGACGATCGGCGTGTCCTGCCGGATGCGACCGTTGCAGATCCCGTACAGGAACAGCGAGCGCGCCAGCCGGTGCTTGAGGCTGCCCGTGGGATGGGTCGACTCGTCCTTGAGGTAGACGTCGATTCCCTCGAGCACCGGCAGGTCCAGCCGCAACAGGTGCGTGTCGGCCGAACGGCGCTGGTCGTTGCGGATCAGGTCGAGGGCGCGGCGTGACCATTCGGCATCGTTGTGACGGGCAACCGCCTCGTCGAGAAGCTGCATGTGCGTCATGGTCTGCTCGCCCGCGCCGGTTCGCCGCGTCAGCCGCCGATGATCTTCTTCTCGATCATGCAGTGGATGCCCTTGTTGCCGTCCACCGTCTGCGTGACGTGCAGGTCGGCCTGCAGGCTGCAGAGCATGTAGGCGTCCTCGGGCTTGAGGCCGGTCTTGGCGGTGATCAGCCGGATCATGTCGCGCAGCGCTTCCTTGGCGGCGTCGTCGAGGTCCTGGTCGAAGCCGTGGGTGATCCAGTGCGTCGCGGTCTCGGCGCGCGGGTTGTTGAGCGTCATGCCCTTGTGCAGCGTGAACTTGAAGGTGCCGCTCAGGCTGGTCTCGAGTGCCGTCAGGTTGACCTCGCCATCGCCCTGCACACCGTGGCCGTCGCCGGTCGAGAACAGGCCGCCGTCGGCAAAGACCGGGAAGTAGACCGTGGTGCCGACCCGGAAGTGCTTGTTGTCGATGTTGCCGCCGAAGGCGCGCGGTTCGACCGAGCTGCACTGGCCCCATTCCGGCGGCGGGGCGACGCCCATGATGCCGAAGAAGGGCTTGAGCTCGATCTCGGTGCCCCACGGCATGGTGCAGACGCCGCGGTTGGAATCGATCGGGATGTGGGTCAGGCGGAAGAAGGGGAAGTCCTCGGGCAGGGTGCCCATCAGCGGTCGCTGCACGTTCCAGCCCCAGTTGGTGCGGAACTTGATGTCGAGCACCTCGACCGCCAGCACGTCGCCCCGCTCGGCGCCCTCGACATGGACGGGGCCGGTCAGGATATGGCGGCCGATATGCGGCTTCAGCTTGGAGAGGATCTCGCGGTGTTCGGGCAGCACGTTGAACGGCTCGCCCGGCAGGATCTCGGCGGCCCCCGAGACGCAATGGATCGTGGCCGTGTCGCCGGACTTGATGCGGAGCTGCGGCGGGAGCTGGCTGTCGAAATAGCCCCAGTGGCAGGTCTCGGGCGAAGAGTGCAGCTCGTGGTTGGCCATTTCGATCCTCAATTGTAGTGTCCCGCGCCCGAAGCACATACCGTGCCCGGGGACTCATCTCAAATCGGCCAAGAAAGTCACCGTGAACTACCGCCACGGCTATCATGCCGGCAATTTTGCCGACCTGCTGAAGCACACAGCGCTCTGCGAGCTGCTGCGCCTGCTGACGGCCAAGGACAAGAAGCTGTTCGTGCTCGACACGCATGCCGGTGCGGGAGGCTATGACCTCGGCAGCTCCCAGGCGCGGCGCACGGGCGAGGCGGAGGCCGGAATCGGCCGCCTGATGGCCGAGAGCCGGACCGGAATGCCGGCCGCCGTCGTGCGCTATCTCGCGGCCGTCCAGGCCTACGATCGCAAGTTCGGCCCGCCGGGCGGTACGCTCCATCGCTATCCAGGTTCGCCGCGGCTGGTCCGAGCTGCCCTGCGGCCGGGCGATCGCTTCATCGCCTGCGAAAAGCATCCCGAAGAGGCGTTGCTGTTGAAGCGCGAGTTCGCCGGCGACCGCGCGGTCGAGGTCCGACAGGCCGACGGCTATCACGTGATCAAGGCGGCGCTGCCGCCGGTCGAGCGCCGCGCCCTGGTGCTGATCGATCCGCCTTTCGAGGCGACCGACGAATTCGAGGTGCTCTCGCGCGCGGTTCGGCACGGACTGCGCCGTTTCGCCACCGGCTGCTATGCGATCTGGTACCCGATCAAGGACGCGGCGCCCGTCGCATCCTTCTTCGCGTCGCTGGCGGAGCAGAAGTACCTGCGCATGGAACTGGACCTGGGCCCGCGGACCCCCGATGGAAAGCTCGCGGCCTGCGGGGTGGTCGTGATCAATCCGCCCTGGAAATTCGAAGAGGCGATGCGTGAGTCGCTGCCCTGGATCGCGGCCCGTCTCGGAGAGGGCGCCCGGTCGACCTTCTTCGTGTCGCCGGCCGAGGCCCCGGCTTCGTCCTGAAGCCGAGGCGCGCTACCTCTTCCCGGTGGCGCTTTTCTCCGGCCGCCATCCCCAGGCTTCGTAGGCGGCCTCGAGGATCCTCGGATCCAGCTCATGGCCCTCGAGCCTGACGCCTTCACCCAGCCGGTCCGCGACGATCCGCAAGCCTTCGAGACGGGCATGCATCTTCTCGTCGCTGGCAACGATGTGCCAGGGGGCGTGCTCCGTATCGGTGCGTTCGAGCATGTCGTCGTAGGCGTCGAGATACTGTTTGCGCTTGGCGATGTTGCGGAAGTCCTCGAGGCCGACCTTGTAGTGCTTGCTGGGTTTGCTCAGCCGTTCGATCATCCGCCGCTTCTGCTCGTCGGCGCTCACATGTACCAGCAGCTTCACGATCCTTATGCCGTCGTCGGCGAGCTGGCGTTCGAATTCGTTGATCTCCCGGTAGGCGCGCTCCCAGGCGGACTTCTCGCAGAAACCCTCGATGCGCTCGACCAGGACGCGGCCATACCAGGTGCGATCGAAAATCGCCCAATTGCCGGGGGCGGGCAGCCGGTTCCAGAAGCGCCAGAGATAGTGGTTGCCCTGTTCCTCGGGCGTCGGCGCGCCGATGCGCCAGACCTGCACCGATTTCGGCTCCAGTCCCGCAACCAGACGTTCGATCATGCCACCCTTGCCGGCGGCGTCCCAACCGTCGAGGCAGATCAATGCCCGTCCGCCGGTCCGCAGATCATGGACCTGCAGGTCAAGCAGCCGATCCTGTAGTTTCTTGATCTGGCGTTCGTAGCTCTGCTTGTCGATCGGACCGTCGATCATTTCGATCTTGTCCAGCCGCGGCCACTTGCCCATCCGGCCCTCCTGGCCGGATCGTGACAGCGGCGAGGCGGTGAGGCAATGCACGGAGATTGACAGTACGAACGCGCGCGACGACTAATCTTCGCCGATGGCCGAAGCGGAACCCACAATTCGTTACACGGAGCGCGCGGGCAAGCCTGTGCTGGAAGTCGGCGGGACGTGGACGGTGTTCAGCGTCCGTGGAATCCGCAAGAAGGCCGAGAAGGCATTGCAGGCAGCCGGCGCCGGGGCCAAGGGCCAGCGCGTGGTCGACGCCAAGGGGCTCGAGCGGGTCGATACCGCCGGCGCGCTGGAGATCCTGGAACTGGCGGGCGGAGGGCCGGACGCCGAGGTCGAGGCCAAGGATGACGCGCAGGCCGAGCTGTTCAAGGTGGTCCGCGAGAATATGTGCGAGGCCCATCCCGACCGTCGGGTCAACTGGCTGGCGCACTGGCTCGAGGAGATCGGGCGCGGCACGATCGATTTCTACAAGCAGGTCCTCAATCTCTGTGCCTTCTTCGGGGAGATCCTGGTCGTTGTTGTCGAGGCTATCCTGCAGCCCAAGCGCTTCCGTCCGAGCGCCGTTGTTCGCCAGATGTACGAGGTCTGGATCCGCGCCCTCGTGATCGTCGGGGTCCTGTGTTTTCTGATCGGCGTGGTCATCGCCTACCAGGGCGTCCAGCAGCTGCGCCAGTTTGGCGCCGAAACCTTCACCGTGGAGGCGGTCGGTATCGGCATGTTCCGTGAACTGGGGCCACTCCTGACCGCGATCATCGTCGCGGGCCGCTCAGGGAGCGCCTTCACGGCCCAGATCGGCACCATGCAGGTGAACCAGGAGGTCGATGCGATGCGCACGATCGGCCTCAATCCCGTCGAATGGCTGGTTCTGCCGCGTATCACCGCGCTGCTGATCTCGATGCCCCTGCTCGCCTTTTGGGGTGACATGGCGGGCCTGCTGGGGGGCGCCGTCGCCTGCACCATCTATCTCGACTTCACCTTCGTCCAGTTTTTCGACCGGCTCCGCGATACGGTCGGAGCCTGGCACTTCTACACCGGCATGATCAAGGCGCCGGTATTCGGCATCGTGATCGCGACCATCGGATGCTTCGAGGGGCTGCAGGTGCGCGGAAGCGCCGAGAGCGTGGGCCAGCTGACGACCAAGTCGGTGGTCGAGTCCATCTTCTGCGTGATCGTTCTCGATGCGATCTTTTCGATCATCTTCCTGCTCGCCGGCGTCTGATGGCCGAATCGACAAAGGCAGAGGGAGGTCAGATCGTCGACCACAGGGACGGCCGCGAGGTCGTGCTGCGCCTGCGCGGCATCCGCACCCAGTTCGGCGACAAGGTGATCCACAACAATCTCGATTTCGACGTATTCAAGGGCGAGATTGTCGGCTTGGTGGGCGGGTCGGGCACCGGAAAATCGGTCCTCCTGAGGACCATCATCGGTCTGAACGAGGCGCGTGAGGGCACGATCGAGATGCTCGGGGTCGACACCAGCACGCTTCACGGCAAGGCAAAGCGCGAGATGCTGGCGCGCACGGGCGTCCAGTTCCAGGACGGCGCACTGTTCTCCTCCCTGAGCGTCACAGAGAACATCATCGTCCCCATCCGCGAGCACGCCGAACTCGAGGAAGAGACGATGCGAGAGATCGCGGCGCTGAAAGTCGCGATGGTCGGCCTGCCACCGGATACCGGTGAGAAGAAGCCTTCGGAACTTTCCGGCGGCATGCGCAAACGTGCGAGCCTGGCGCGCGCGCTCGCGCTCGATGCGGAGCTCCTTTTTCTCGACGAGCCGACGGCCGGTCTCGACCCAATCGGCGCGGCGCACTACGACGAGCTGGTGAAGGGGCTTTCCCACAGCCTGGGCCTGACCATCCTGATGGTGACCCACGATCTCGATAGCCTGAACGCCATCTGTGATCGCATCGCGGTCCTCCTCGACAAGCGCGTCGTGGTAGGTACCATGGAGGAACTGTTGGAATACGATCATCCTTGGGTTCGGGAATACTTCCACGGACCACGCGGGCGCGCAGCGCGTCAGGAGCACAAGTAGTCTCGATGGAAAGAAAATCGCCCTATGTCCTGATCGGCGCGGCGATGATCCTGTTCGTCGCGGCCGTGGCCGGTTTCGTCATCTGGAAACTGCGCGCCGGGGACCGCACCTCCTATGCCTACTACGATATTCTGTTCTCGGGCGACGTCCAGGGACTGACCCTCGATTCGCCGGTATTCTATCGTGGCCTTCGTGTCGGCCGTGTCGCCAACATCCAGTTGACCTCGCGGGTCGACACCCAGCGTTCGACCGGCCGGGAGCGGCTTTCGGAGAAGATCGAGGTCACGGTGGCGATCGACTGGTCGATCGACATTCGCGACCGGTCCTATGCCGTCTTCGAGAAGCCGTTCATTGCCGGCGCGCCCTTTATCCAGATCGTTGGCCGCCTTGACGTCGACCAGGTGAAGCCCAAGAAGAGGCGGGGCGAAAAGCCCTATCCGGAGATTCGCGAGGGTGCCTCCTTCCTGCAGGCGACCTCGACGTCGGCCCAGGAACTGCTGACCAAGGCCGGCACGACGGTGGACCGGCTGAACGACCTGTTGAGCCCCGACAATATCGGCGCCATGACAGACACGCTGCGCAACCTGCAGACGGCGACCAATGCCTTTGCCAAGTCCGACGCCGCAATCCAGACCACTCTGGCCGAGCTGCCGCAGGCCGTGGCCGAATTCCGCAAGACCTTCGCCAAGCTCAACGACCTCTCGGACTCGTTCACGCTGATCGCCCAGGAAATCGGCCCGCAGGATGCCGAGACCCGCAAGGCACTGGCCGGCAAGGACCCGGGCGAGCTGCGCAAGACGCTCAACGAGACCCGCGCTGCCCTGTCCAACATAAACGCCGCCGCCAGCCAGCTGAACAAGCTGGTCACGGACAACAGCCGCCCGATCAAGAATTTCACCGAGACCGGCCTTACCGAATTCTCGCTGGCTCTGCGCGATCTGCGCCAGCTCACCGCCAATCTGAACGTCATCACCACACGGCTGGAGCGCGATCCGGCCAACTTCGTGTTCAGCGGCAAGCAGGGATATACGCCGAAATGATCCGTTGCCTGGCCGTCTGCGCGGCCGCCGTCGCCCTCCTGACGGGCTGCTCTTTCGTCAGCGCCGTGGATTCGGCCGGCGAACCGACCGATCTCTATACCGTCTCACCCAAGAGCACCTTCGACTCGGACCTGCCCTCGGTCTACTGGCAACTGGCGGTCGAGGCGCCGGTGGCGGCGGCCAACCTCAATACTGGCCGCATTGCCATCGCCATGACGCCGACCTCGACGGACTACTATGCCAAGGTGGCGTGGACGGATCGGGCGCCCCTGATGGTGCAGACCCGCATCGTCGATTCGTTCGAGAACACACGCAAGATCGTGGCTGTTTCCCGCGAATCGATCGCGCTCCGCGCCAACTACGTGCTGCAGCCCGACCTGCGCAATTTCGAGGCGATGTACTTCTACGGCCAGCCGCCGATCGTGAAGGTCCGCATCATCGCCAAGCTGGTGCGCATGCCCGACCGCCAGATCATCGGCGTCGCCACGTTCGAGCGCTGCGTGCGAGCGCGCGCCGACAAGGTGCCCAAGGTGGTCGAGGCCTTCGACCAGGCGCTGGGCAGCGTGATCAAGCGGTTGGTGTCGTGGACCCTTCGCACGCCGCCGCCGCGCCCGCCCAGCGAGTCGGCGCCTTACGACATCGAGCGCTTTCGCAATCCGGCCAACGCCATCATCGACAGCGAGAATTGCCCGCGCGGCAACGACGCCTCGATGGTGCCCTACACCGACGAATAGGGAAGGGAAGCGCGCTCAGTCGCGCTTCTCGACCATCTTCCAAGCAAGGTCGGCCATCGCGCGGGCGCGGTTGCCGTACTTGGTCGCCGTCTCCGACGAGGCATTGCCGTCCAGGCCGCGCTTGTAGACGCCCTGCACGATCGCAGCGAGGCGGAACAGCGAGAAGGCGAGGTAGAAGTCCCAGGCCGGCACATCCTTGCGGCCGGTCCGGCGGGCATAGGCGGCGAGATATTCCTGCTCCGTCGGGATGCCGAAGGCCTTGAGATCCTGGCCGGCATAGCCGCCGGACGCCCCGAAGCCCTCGCCGAAATGATACATCATGCAGTTGTAGCCGAGGTCGGCCAGCGGATGGCCGAGCGTCGAGAGTTCCCAGTCGAGCACGGCGATGACGCGCGGCTCCGTCGGGTGAACGATCGTGTTGCCGAGGCGGTAGTCGCCGTGATTGATGCGCGTCTCGTCGCCCGGCGGGATGTTCTCCGGCAGCCACTTCTTCAGGGCTTCCATCGACGCGATGTCCTCGGTGCGGGCAAGGTCGTACTGGCTCGACCAGCGCGCGACCTGTCGCTGGATGTACTGGCCTTCGCGGCCATAGTCGCCGAGGCCGACGGCGCGATAGTCGACATTGTGCAGGCGCGCCAGCACGTCGTTCATCGAGTCGAAAATCTTGCCGCGGTCGGCCGGCGAAACGCCCGGCATGCGCACGTCGGCGAAGACCCGGCCGGGCAGGAACTGCATGATGTAGAAGGCCGTGCCGATGACCGAATCGTCCTGGCAGAGCGCGTAGGGCTTGGGCACCGGTACGTCGGTATGGTCCGCCAGCGCCTTGATCACGCGATATTCGCGGTCGACCTGGTGCGCAGAGGGCAGCAGCTTGCCCGGCGGCTTCTTGCGCAGCACGTACTGGGTCCCCGCACCGTCGGTGACATGGAACGTCGGGTTGCTCTGCCCGCCCTCGAACTGGAGGATGCTGATCGGGCCGCGATAGCCTTCGACGTTCGCCTTCATGTAGTCGGCGAGCCTGGCTTCGTCGAAGACGTGAGCCGGACGGACGGGCGTGAGATTGTCGGGCAGATTGGACATGGGACTCTTCTAGAACCGTGGCATCGGGAATTCGAGGCGCGTTTGCGATCGGGTCCGCAGGGCGGTCATGTTGAGGCGGTCAGTTGATGTTGCGCTGCCGACCTTCCCAGTAGGGTTTCCGCAACTCGCGCTTCAGGATCTTGCCGGTCGGGTTGCGAGGCAGGGCGTCGATGAAGTCTACCGATTTGGGAAGCTTGTAGCCGGCGATGCGGTCCCGTGCCCAGCCGATGAGTTCGGCGGGCGTCGCGTCGGTACCGGGCTTGCGTACCACGACGGCCTTCACCGCCTCGCCCCAGCGCTCGTCAGGAACGCCGATCACGGCGACGTCGGCGACCGCCGGATGGCCGAACAAGGCACTTTCCACCTCGGCCGGGTAGATATTCTCTCCGCCCGAGAC
>JAGNNA010000299.1 GCA_017990895.1 Reyranella sp. | reverse complement strand
CCAGACATAGGCCCGCCCAAACGCATCGGACACCGTCTCGACCTCGTCACGTACATTGCCGATCCCATGACCCATCAGCATGCGATCGACGAATGGCCGGATCACGGAGTCGGGGGTCGGCATCAGCAACTGGTAGGGCTCGATCATCTGCAAACTGAAATCCTGTTCCTGCAGCAACGGATGTCCCACGCGGACGACGAATGCGATCCGCTCGAAATACAGATGCTCGAACGAGAGCCCGACCATCATGGCGGGGTCGGCCATCCGGCCGATGACGAGGTCGGCGTCGCCAGTCCTGAGCAGTGACAGCAGGTAGTCGTTCGGCCCGGTGACCACCCGCGCATGAACTCCGGGATTGGCAGTCGTGAACAACCGCACGGCCTCCGGCAGGATGCGCGCCGATACCGTAGGCAGCGCCCCAACGCGCACCGTGGTCGTCTCGTGGGTGCCGCCTGCGGCCTCGATCCCCTGGCGAAGCGCATCGACACTGGTCGCTGCGTAACGGTGGAATACTTCGCCGAACGGGGTCAGGGACAGCCTGCGCCGACTGCGGTCGAAGAGGTCCGATCCAAGCAGTTGTTCGAGTTCCTGGATTGTCTTGGAGGCCGCCGGCTGGCTTATATGAAGCGCGTCGGCCGCGTTGATGACGCTCTTGAAGCGGGCCACTTCGAGGAAGCAGGCGATGTGCCGAAGCTTGATCCGCGAATCCACAAGGCGACTGGTCAAAGCGACCTCCAGTTATCTAACCAGTCAGATTTTGGGCTGGCAGGGCCAATTGGATAATCTCCGGGTTATCGTCCGTCCAGAACTAATCATTTTACATGACAGGGCTTGCCGCCATCTAATTGGGGCGGAGGGAAGCGATGGCGTTCGTGCGGACCAACGGCGTTCTGCTGCACTACCGGGTGCATGGCAGCGATGATGCGCCCGTGGTCGCGCTCGTCAATTCGCTCGGAACCGACGCAAGAATCTGGGATGCGACGATCGAGTTCCTTTCAACGGGCTATCGTGTGCTGAGCTACGACAAGCGCGGTCACGGCCTCAGCGATGCACCGCCACACGATTACACCTTGAGCGATCACGTTGACGACCTTGTCCGCCTTCTCGAGCATGTCGGCATCAGCAGGCTGGCGCTTGCGGGTGTTTCGGTCGGGGGAATGATCGCGCAGGGATTCGCACTTCGCTACCGCGATCGTCTCGCGGCGCTCGTCCTCTGCGACACGGCCCCGAGGATCGGCACTGCCAGCAGCTGGAACGACCGTATTGCTGCGGTCCGCGAGAACGGGCTGGCTGCGATAGCCGATGGCATCATGGAGCGCTGGTTCTCGGCGCGCTATCGCCGCGAACATGGGGACGACGTTGCGGGCTGGCGCAACCTCTTCCTCCGGGGTGATCCGGCCGGCTATTGCAGCACGTGCGCCACCGTTCGCGACACCGATCTGACCGGGGAGGCCGCGGAGATATCGACACCCACGCTGGTAGTTGTCGGGAGCGAAGATGGCTCGACGCCCGTCGAAACGGTACGTTCGGCGGCGGCGACGATTCCCGGCGCCCGCTTCGAAATTATCCCCGGCGCGGGACACATCCCATCGATCGAGCAGCCGGAGGCTCTTGCCGCACTCATGACGAGCTTTTTCAAGGAGGTCGGCCATGGCTGATCGCGACCGGTATGAACGCGGCATGGCCGTCCGCCGCGCAGTGCTGGGCGACCAGCATGTCGATCGGGCCGCGGCACACGCGACCGCGCTGGACGATGATTTCCAGACCTTCATCACCGAGGGCGCATGGGGCTCGGTCTGGTCCCGCCCCGGCCTCACCCATCGCGAGCGTTCGATCCTGACGCTGGCCCTTCTGGCCGCGCTCGGCCATGATGAAGAATTCGCGATGCATGTCCGCGCAACCGCCAATACCGGCGCATCGGCAGACGACATCAAGGAGGCGCTCTTGCACGTCGCCGTCTACGCCGGCGTTCCCGCTGCCAACCGGGCGTTCAAGATCGCCAAGCAGGAGCTCGGCAAGCGCATGGAGGCCGCCGAGTGAGTGGGATCATACTTCCGGGCGACGATGGCAGCCTGTTCCAGCGTGATCGCGCCTGGCATCCGCCAGCCGCCACGCCGCAATACAAGAGCACGACCTTCCGGGCCCCGCGCCATGCTCTTCTCTCCCTCGGCCAGACGGCGTCCGAAACGACCGGTCCCGCCTTTGGTCACTCGATCATCGGCGCCCTCGACCACGACCTCATCCGTAACTACAGTCAGGACGGCAGCGATGCCATCGGCCAGCGGATCATTGTCTACGGCCAGGTGATCGACGAGAATGCCCGGCCGGTGCCCGACACGCTGGTCGAGATGTGGCAGGCCAACGCCGGCGGCCGCTACCGGCACAAGCGCGAGGGGTACCTCGCCGCACTCGATCCCAATTTCGGCGGCTGCGGCCGCGCGCTCACCGACAGCAACGGCTTCTACCGTTTCCGCACCATCAAGCCGGGCGCCTATCCCTGGCCCAACGGGGCGAACGACTGGCGGCCGGCCCATATCCATTTCTCGATCTTCGGCCACGCCTTCGCGCAGCGCCTCATCACCCAGATGTATTTCGAGGGCGACCCGATGATCTGGCAGTGCCCGATAGTCGGTACGATTCCCGACAAATCCGCCATCGACCAGCTCATCGCGCGGCTGGACCGGCAGAACACGACACCCATGGACGCGCTCGCCTACCGCTTCGACATCGTGCTTCGCGGCCGCCGCTCGACGATGTTCGAGAACAAGCTGGAGGGGAACTGATGTTGCACGGCACGCCCAGCCTCAAGGAAACTCCCTCGCAGACCGCCGGTCCCTATGTTCACATCGGCATGACGCCGAATTTCTGCGACATCCGCGGTGTCTACCCGGCCGATCTCGGCGCCGTCATGATCAGCGACGACACACCCGGCGAGCGTATCGAGATCGCCGGCCGACTTATCGATGGCGACGGTGCTCCGGTTTTCGATGCGCTCCTAGAAATCTGGCAGGCCGACGCCTCCGGCGCCTACCTCGATCCGCGCCGCCTAGGGCTCGGCGCCTTTTCCGGGTGGGGCCGGCAGGCGATGGATGAAACCGGTGGGTTCAGTTTCAAGACCATCAAGCCAGGCCGCGTGCCCGGTCCCGACGGTAAGCCCATGGCCCACCACGTATCGTTGTGGATCGTCGCGCGAGGTATCAATACCGGGCTGCAGACCCGCCTTTACTTCGACGACGAGGCGGACGCCAACGCGACCGACTGGGTATTGAACCGCATCCCCTCTCCCGCTCGGCGCCGGACCCTGATCGCGCGAAAGGAAGCGGGCGCCATTCCCCGCTATGTCCTCGACCTCCGCCTGCAGGGCGAGAATGAAACGGTATTCTTCGACCTATGACGCCATTCCTTGCAGCGCTGGCCGGCGATCCCGAGGTCGAGGCGCTGCTCAGCGATGAAGCCCAACTGGCGAACATGCTGGCCGTCGAGCGCGCCCTGGCGCAGGCCAGCGCCGACGCAGGCCTGATTACGTCGGCCGCTGCGGCGCAAATCACCGCCGCCATCGATGCTTTCACCCCCGATCTCGCGATACTCACGGCGGGCATGTCCCGCGACGGTATCGTCGTCCCGGCGCTCATCTCCGCGCTTCGCGCGACCATTCCCGCGCCGCATCGCGCGGCATTGCACGAGGGTGCCACTAGCCAGGACATCGTCGACACTGCGTTGATGCTGCAAGCCGCAAAGATCCTCGACGTCCTGCAGGCACGGATCAGCGACCTGCTGACCCACCTAGCCGATTTGCGAACGGCAAACGGTGAGCGCCCTCTCATGGCGCACACCCGCATGCAGGCCGCATTGCCGATCAGCTGGTCCGACAAGCTACAGGCCTGGTCCGACCCTTTCGTCCGACACCTGCAGGCCCTCGGGGAAATGCGGCACGACCTCCTCGTCGTCCAGCTCGGCGGCCCCGTCGGCGATCGCCGCAGCTTCGAGGGAAAGGGTGAAGCGATTGCCGCAGGCCTCGCGCAGCGTGTCGGCCTCGGCCTCGCCGCCCCCTGGCACACCGATCGTGATCGTGTCGTGGCACTGGGCAACCTGCTGGCCCGCATCACCGGGAGCATCGGCAAACTCGGTGCCGACATCGCGCTCCTCGCGCAAAGCGAGGTTGCCGCGATCACCCTCGAGGGCGGCGGCGGATCTTCCGCCATGGCGCACAAGTCAAACCCCGTCGCTGCCGAGGTGCTCGTCGCCCTGGCGCGCTACAATGCCGGGCTGGCCGGAACCCTGCAGCACGCGATGATCCACGAATACGAGCGATCCGGCGCGGGCCTGACGCTCGAATGGCTCACCCTTCCGCAGATATTCGTCACGTCTGGTGCCTCCCTTCGGTTGGCGCTGCGGCTGATAGATCAGATCAGGCTAGCCTAGGAGGCGGCTGACGACATGGCTCTGGACAAATCAGTCCCCGATCTCGCGACGGCGGTGCTGGGGATCGAAAGCGGCATGACCCTGATGGTCGGAGGTTTTGGAGGCTCAGGGGCACCGATCGAGCTGGTCCATGCACTGATCGATCGATTCCGCGCCTCCGGCGGCCCCACCAACCTCACCGTGATCAACAACAATGCCGGAACTGGCCGCGTCGGCCTCGCCGCCATGATCGATTTCGGCATGGTCGCCAAGATGATCTGTTCGTTCCCGCGCTCGGCAGATCCGCGCGCCTTCACCGAAAGGTATCTGGCCGGCCGGATCGGCCTCGAGATCGTGCCGCAGGGCACCCTCGCAGAACGTATCCGCGCCGGTGGAGCCGGTATCCCCGCCTTCTACACCCCCGCGAGCTACGGTACCGACGTCGCAATCGGCAAGCCCGTCGCCGAGTTCGACGGCCGGCACTACGTGCAGGAGCGCTGGTTGAAGGCCGACGCGGCGCTGATCAAGGCCGAGCTGGCCGATCGCCAGGGTAATCTCACCTATCGCAAGGCGGCGCGGAACTTCTCCCCGCTGATGGCCACAGCCGCGGCGCTCACCATCGTCCAGGCCACCCGCATCGTCGAGCCCGGCGAGATCGATCCCGAGGTGATCGTCACCCCGGGCATCTTCGTCAATCGGATTGTCGAAGTGCCTGGCGCCCGCCAGGAAGAAGAACTCATGCGCGAGGGAGCGGCCTACGCATGAGCGCCAAACTCTCGAACGCGCAGATCGCCTGGCGCGCCGCGCAGGACATCGAAGACGGCGCCTATGTCAATCTGGGAATCGGCTTTCCGGAAATGGTCGCCAGGTTTCAGCCCGCCGGCAGGCAGGCAATCTTTCACACCGAGAACGGTGTACTGAATTTCGGCGAGGCGCCGACCGAAGGCGCCGAGGATTGGGACCTAATAAACGCCGGCAAGAAGGCTATTACGCTGCGTCCTGGCGCAGCCTTCTTTCATCACGCCGACAGCTTCGGCATGGTGCGCGGCGGGCATCTCGACATCGCGATACTGGGTGCCTATGAGGTCGCCGAAAATGGCGACCTCGCCAACTGGAGCACCGGTCCGAGGGGCGTGCCCGCAGTAGGTGGCGCTATGGATCTGGTCCACGGCGCCAAGCGCGTCGCCGTCGTCACCGACCACCTCACCCGCGATGGTCGGCCCAAGCTGGTCGAACGCTGCACCCTGCCGCTTACCGGCATGGGCTGCGTCACGCGCGTCTATACCAGCCATGCCGTCATCGACATCGAGGGCGGCCGCTTCGTCCTTCGAGAAAAGCTCCCCTCTATGAGCGTCGACGAACTGCAGGCCGTCACGGGTGCCGAACTGGTCATTGCCGATCGGGTGGGCGATCTCGTCGCCCCGGAGGTCTGAGAGTGAGCGAAGCCTTTATCTGCGCTTACAAGCGCACCGCCATCGGCCGCTTCGGCGGCGCGCTTTCAGCGGTTCGACCTGACGATCTGGGCGCCGTTGCGCTTCGGGCCCTCATGGTCGAGTGCACCAGCGTCGACTGGGAGGCGGTGGACGATGTGATTTTTGGCTGCGCCAACCAGGCCGGCGAGGACAACCGCAACGTCGCGCGGATGAGCCTTCTTTTGGCGGGTCTGCCCGTGTCAGTGACTGGCACCACCGTCAACCGACTTTGCGGTTCTGGCCTCGATGCCGTGATCACGGCGGCGCGCCACATCCGGGCAGGCGAGGCCGAGCTGATGATCGCCGGCCGCACGGATGCGATGAGG
>JAGNNA010000298.1 GCA_017990895.1 Reyranella sp. | reverse complement strand
AGCAACGGTTGGATCGTTCTCCACTCAAACTCGGTCAGATCGTAGCGCGCCATCGCCAAGGCTCCTTTCAGAACCTTGAATCACTTTCTCCAAAATTTGGGAATCGTTTATGAGTATGCGACCTAGTCGCGAGGCTGGAGAGGCCGCGCAACGTCTGGGTGATGCTGCCGGCCGGCGGGATCACCGAGCAGACCGTGGCCGAACTTGGCCGCCTGCTGGAACCCGGCGACACGATCATCGACGGCGGCAACGCTTTCTTCCAGGACGATGTACGCCGCGCCCGCGAGATGAAGGACAAGGGCATCCACTACCTCGACTGCGGCACCAGCGGCGGCGTCTGGGGCCTGGAGCGCGGCTACTGCCTGATGATCGGCGGCGACAAGGAGGCCGTGCAGCGGCTCGATCCGATCTTTTCCGCGCTCAGCCCGGGCGAAGGCACGATCCCCAGGACGCCGCGCCGCGAGACGCGCGATCCCCGGGTCGAGCGGGGCTACCTCCATTGCGGTCCGAGCGGCGCCGGCCACTTCGTGAAGATGGTGCACAACGGCATCGAGTACGGGTTGATGCAGGCCTATGCCGAGGGCTTCGAGATCCTGCGCAAGGTCTCGTCGGAAGCCGTCCCGGCGGAGCGGCGCTACGACCTCGACCTCGCCGACATCGCCGAGGTCTGGCGGCGCGGCAGCGTCGTCAGCTCCTGGCTGCTCGACCTCACTTCCTCGGCGCTGGCCGAGGACCCGGCGCTTTCGAAGTATTCCGGTTTCGTCGAGGATTCCGGCGAAGGCCGCTGGACCATCAACGCCGCCATCGAGGAGGCCGTGCCGGCTGACGTCCTGTCCGCCGCCCTCTACGCCCGCTTCCGCTCGCGCGACCGCGAGGGCACGGCCAACAAGCTCCTGTCCGCCATGCGCCATGCCTTCGGCGGCCATGTCGAGCCGAAGAAGTAGTCAGGGGATGCCGTTACACCCGTGCGTGAGAAAGGCCGGCCTCAGGCTCAGCCGGTCATAATAGGCCGCGACGGCGGGAAAGCTGGGCTGGTCCATCGGCTTCATGAACCAGCGATTGACGCTGAGGCCGATGGGAATATCGGCGAGCGTGAAGCTGTCGCCCGCGACATAGAGGTGGCGGGTCAGCACGTCATCGAGAATGCCGACCATCCGCGTCCAGTCGGCCTTCGAGGCCTCGATCCAACGGCTATCATCGAAAGCCGGGTTCCTGCGCACCAGCGCCGAGAAGGCGTAGCGCCAGGCAGTGTTGAACTCCGTCGCCTGCCAGTCGATCCAGCGCTCCACCTCGGCCCGCGCGCGCGGCTCGGACGGCAGCAATGATGTCGCGCGCCATTTGTTGGCAAGATAGCGGATGATCGTGTTGCTCTCCCACAGCACGAAGTCACCGTCCACGATCACCGGCACCAGTCCGTTGGGATTGCGTGCCATCTCCGAGGCATCGTCCTCGCGCACATAGGCGATGCCGATCTCCTCGCAGGCCCACAGGACCTTGCGCACGTTGATCGAGCTCGCCTTGCCGATGATCCGCAGCATCAGAGGAAGGAGAGCCCGCCGCTCAGGGCCACGGTCTGGCCGGTCATGTAGGCGTTGCCGATCACCATCAGGACCGCCTGCGCGCACTCCTCCGACGTGCCGAAGCGACCGAGCGGGATGCGGTCGGGCGATGAAGCGAGGCCGCCGCGCACCATGTCGGTCTCGATCAGCGACGGCGCCACGGCGTTGACGGTGACGCCATCCTTCACGACCCGGGCGGCGTAGCCTCGCGTCAGGCCCTCCATGCCCGCTTTGGACGCATTGTAGTGCGGGCCGATGCCGCCGGCGCCGCGAGCCGCGCCCGACGAGATATTGACGATGCGGCCCCGCTTGCGGGCCCGCATGCCCGGCAGAACGGCCTTCGTGCAGAGGAACGCGGACTTGAGGTTGACCGCGATCGTGCGGTCGAACTGCTCCTCGGTCAGATCGTCGATGCCGGTCATGATCGCGAGGCCGGCGTTGTTCACCAGTACGTCGACCGGTCCCAGCTCGCGCTCCACGGCCGCAATCATGTTCGTGACCGCTGCGCTGTCCGACACGTCGGCGGCGACGGCCATCGCCCTGCCGCCAGCCTCCCGGATGGAGGCCACCACCTCGTCAGCGTCGGTGGCGCGCTCGCGGTAATTGACGGCGACGGCGGCACCCTCGCGCGCAAGCGCGAGCGCCACGGCGCGTCCAATACCGCGCGACGCTCCCGTCACCAGCGCAACTTTGTTTGCGAGCGACGCCATCTCAGATCTCGGCGACGCCGAAGGCCTGCCGCATCGCCCTCACGCCTTCCTGATGGGGCGTCCACAGACGGCCGCCGACCAGGCCACCATCGACCACGAGGTCATGGCCGTTGATGAAGGTCGAGTCGTCGGACGCCAGGAAGATGGCGGCCTTGGCGATGTCGTCGACGATGCCGGCGCGCGGGATCGGCTGGTTCTTCGCCATGCTGGCCTTCATCGCCTCGGCATAGGAATCGGCCTTGTCCGGCGGCAGGCCGAGCGCCTTGGCGAAGATGCCGGTGGCGATACCGCCCGGCGAGATCGAGTTCACCCGCACGTTCTTCTCGCCGAGCTGCATGGCGACGCACACCGTGAGGTGGTTCACCGCCGCCTTGGCCGCACCGTAGATCATCGAGGTCGAATAGCCTGCCCGGCGCGCCGCGACGCTGCCATTGTTGATGATGCTGCCCGAGCCCTGCGCCATCATGAGCGGCGCGGCGTGCTTCATGCCCAGCATGACCGAACGCACCAGCGTCGCCATCGCCGCGTCGAACCCGTCGACCGGCACCGTCTCGATGCCGCCGACCGGCGCCGGTCCGCCGGCATTGTTGAACAGGCAGTCGACCCGGCCCCACTTGGACAGGCAGGCATCGAACATGCGCTTCACGTCGTCCTCGCGCGTGGCGTCGGCCGTCACGAACAGGCAGTTGTCCTTGCCCAGGGCCGCCTCGAGCGTGCGGCCCAGCTCCTCCCGCCGTCCGGTGGCGACGACCTTGGCGCCCTCCTCGACGAACAGCTCCACGGTGCGCCGCCCGATGCCGCTGGTCGCACCCGTAACGATGGTGATCTTGCCCTTGAGCCTGCCCATGCTTCTCTCCCCTTTGCCGGACGGGAATGATACACCACCCCCAATCAGGAGAAGCATATGACGGTGTTGGGAATTCTCGGCGGCAGCGGCCTGTACGACATGGCCGGTCTCAAGAACCAGGAATGGCGTCGGGTCGCCTCCCCGTTCGGCGAGACGTCCGACGAGTTCCTGTTCGGCGTCCTCGACGGGCTCGACGTCGTCTTCGTGCCCCGGCACGGCCGCGGCCACCGCCATTCCCCGACCTCGATCAACTACCGCGCCAACATCGACGCCCTGAAGCGGAGCGGCGTCACCGACATCCTGTCGCTGTCGGCCTGCGGCTCCCTGCGCGAAGACCTGCCGCCGGGCCACTTCGTTATCGTCGACCAGTTCATCGACCGCACCTTCGCCCGCGAGAAGAGCTTCTTCGGCGACGGACTCGTCGCGCACGTCTCGATGGCGCGGCCGACCTGCAACCGGCTGGCCGGGCTTGCGCACGAGTGCGCGCAGAAGGCAGGCTTCCCGATCCGCAAGGGCGGCACTTACCTCGCCATGGAAGGCCCGCAATTCTCCAGTCTCGCCGAGTCAAAGCTCTACCGGAGCTGGGGCTGCGACGTGATCGGCATGACCAACATGCCGGAGGCCAAGCTCGCCCGGGAGGCGGAGATTTGCTACGTCACCGTCGCCATGGTCACCGACTTCGACTGCTGGCACCCCGACCATGACCATGTGCAGGTCGCCGACATCGTCCGCATGCTGCTCGAGAATGCCGAAAAGGCCAAGGCGCTGGTCGCCATGATCGCGCCGCGCCTCAAGGCCGATCGGCCCGCGCCCTGCCCGGCCGGCTGCGATCACGCGCTCGAGCACGCGCTCATCACCTCGCCGGCCGTGCGGTCGTCCGAGATGGTTGCCAGGCTCGATGCCGTCGCCGGCCGCGTCCTGAAGAAGTAGGCCTTAGCGCGCGCGAGCTGGCGCACCCATCAGGCGCGAGATCTCGTCGGCCGCTGCGGTCAGCAGCGAGATGTAGCGATCCATCACCTCGGGCGCGAGGCGTTCCACGGGAACCGTCAGGCCGATCGCGGCGACCGGCCGGCCGCCATGGTCGAAGATCGCCGCCGCGGCACCGCCGACCTGCTCGCGCCACTCCCCCACATTGGTCGAGTAGCCGGCGAGCCGGATCTTCTCCAGCGCCGCCAGCAGGTCGTTGCGCCGGCAGAGCGTGTGCGGGGTGAAGCGCTGCAGTTCTTCGGGCAGAGCCCGCAACGCTTCCGGCGACTGCACCGACAGCAGCGCTTTGCCGGTGGCCACGCAATGCGCCGGCGTGCGCTGGCCGATGCGCGAATAGGCGCGTACCGGCTGGGTGCTCTCGACATTGTGGATCGAGACGACCTCGCAAGCGGCCATGTCGAGGATCGAGAGATGTGCTGTCTCGTCGACCTCGGCCACGAGACGCCGCATCACCGGTATGGCGACCTGCGCCACGTCGAGGCGGCTGACGACCATCGCTCCCAGTTCCCACAGCCGCGTCGTGACGGTGTAGCGCTGGTCGACCTGCGTGACATAGCCCCGGGCGCTCAGGGTCTGCAGCAGCCTGTGCACGTTGCTCTTCGACAGGCCGAGCCGGGTTGCAAGCTCGGTCACACCAAGGGGAGTGGCACTGGACGCCAGCGCTTCCAGCACCGTCAATGCCTTGACGACCGTCGTATCCATGCTGCCCGGTCAATCGAGCGAGATGTTCAGCGAACGGACCAGCGGATCCCACTGCGCGCGGTCCTTCGCCAAGTACTTGTCGGCCGACCCCGGCTCCTGCGGGCCGGGAATCACGATTGCCAGCGGCTCGAAGCGCGCCTGCAGCACGCCCGAGGCCAGGATCTTGTTGATCGCCGTCTCGATGCGCGTGACCACGGCCGCCGGCGTCGCCTTGGGAACGGCGAGCGCGTACCAGCCCAGCGCCTCGAAGCCCGGATAGCCGCTCTCGGCCACCGTCGGGATCGACGGATCGACGGCCAGGCGCTTGGTACTCGTGATGGCCAGCGGCACGACCGTCTTCTGCGCGATGTGCGGCAGGGCGCCGGAAACCACTTCGGAGAACATCTGCACTTCGTCGGCCAGCAGGGCCCGCATGGCACCGGCGCTGCCGGGATACGGGATGTGCGTGATCTTGATGCCGGCGCGCTGCGCGAACAGCTCGGCCGCGAGATGCAGCGACGAGCCGAGGCCGGACGAGGAATAGTTCACCTTGCCCGGATTGGCCTTCGCATAGGCCACGAATTCCGACAGCGTCCTTGCGGGGAACTTCGGGTTTACGATGAACACCACCGGGACCTCGGCGATGATCGATACCATCTTGAAGTCGCGGTCGGTGTCGTAGGCTAGCCCTTTCTTCAGCAGCGGATTGAGCGTGTAGGTCGTGCCCGTGCCCAGCAGCATCGTGTAGCCGTCGGCCGGCGCATTGGCAGTCGCTGTCGCGCCGATCGCGGTCGCGGCGCCGCCCTTGTTGTCGACGATCACCGGCTGCCCCAGCTCCTTGGCCAGCGGCTCGGCCAGAACGCGCGCGAGCAGATCGTTCGTCGCACCTGGCGGATAGGGGACGATCAGCTTGATCGGCTTGTCGGGATACTGCTGCGCCGTTGCCGCAGCGGTGAAACCAAACGAAAAGGCCACGGCGCCCGCGAGAACGACGCAAAACTGCTTCCTGAACACATTTCCTCCTGTTTGCTCTTGTTTGCCTGTCTCACAGGTCAGGCGGCGGCCGCGATCTCGCGGTCGATATCGAGTGCGCCCGCCTTCAGCCGAGGGATCAGTTCGCGGCCGAAATCCGTGACGTCGCCCAGCGGGTCGAAGCCGCGGATCAGAAACGAGGCCACGCCCAAGCGGTAGTATTTCAGCATCGCCTGCGCGACCTGCTCCGGCGTGCCCACGAGGCACGAGGTGTTGCCCTTGCCGGCAGCGGCGCCCGCGACCGGCATCCACAGGCGCTCGTCATGCACGTCGCCGCGCTTGGCCAGCTCGACCAGGCGCTCGGCCGACTTGTCCTGCGCCTTGGTCGGCATGGTACCGCTCGACTTCAGGTCGTCGAGGATCTTCTTCGCCTTGTCCCAGGCCTTGCCTTCGGTCTCGGCGACGATAGGGCGGAACGAGACGTTGAAGCGCGGG
>JAGNNA010000297.1 GCA_017990895.1 Reyranella sp. | reverse complement strand
GAGATCACGCCTGGCGCGATGCCGACCACGCGGATGCGATCGGGACCCAGCTCCGTCGCGACATTCTCGATCAGGCTGATGCAGGCCGCCTTCGCCGCCGAATAGGCGTGGCTGCCGCCGCCGCCCACCATGCCGGCGATCGAGGCGGTGACCAGGATCACGCCGCCGTCACCCTGTTCCTTCATCGCCTGCGAGGCGTGCTTCATGCCGAGGAACACCGAACGCGTCAGCACCGCGAACGTATAGTCCCAGTCCTCGACGCTGGTCTCCGCGATCGGCCCGAACGCACCGCCGACGCCGGCATTGAGATAGGCGATGTCGAGGCGGCCGAAGCGGCGCTTGGCCTCGGCGACCATCGCCGCGACATCGGTCTCCTTCGCCACGTCGCAGCGCACGAAGCCGATCCTGTCACCGTGTCCCTGAGCCTTGGCGACCGCCAGCGTCTCCGCGCCATTGGCCTCGTTGAGATCGGCCACCAGCACCTTCGCGCCTTCGGCAAGGAAGCGCATGACGGTCGCGCGACCCATGCCGCTCGCACCCCCCGTGACGATGGCCACCTTGCCCGCCAGTCGATTCATCGGACCCTCATCCTCCATCGCCATCGTGGTGTTGCATGTACCTGGAGGCAAGCATAGCGTTTCACGAATGAGATTCCTGCTCCTGATCGCTCTCCTTGCCGCTGCGCTGCCGGCCGCCGCCCAAACACCGGCTCCAGAGCCGGTGATGACGCCGCTGGTTGCCAAAGTGCTTTTTCCGCCACAGGCAGTGCCGGGCTCCGACGGCAGGCGGCATCTCGTGTACGAACTCGGTCTCGCCAATGGCAGCCCGGCTGCGACGACTCTGCAAAAAATCGAGGTGCTCGAGGCCAGCACGGCCAAGGTGCTTTTCACCCTCGATCGCGACGACATCGCCCGGCGGCTTTCGATCGGCGGCCGACGCGGAGCCGAATCGGCCGATCTCGGCGCCGGCCAGTTCGGCGTGGCGTTCCTGCACGTGCCGCTCGAAGGCGCGACCCCGACGCCGTCCTCGCTGCTGCACCGCATCTCGCTGCGCCTCGCCCTGCCCAAGCCCGTCGATATCACCGAGACCGTTGGCAGAACCGACGTCAGCGGAGCGCCACCACCGGTGCTCGGGCCGCCGCTGATCGGCAAGGGCTTCGTCGCGGCCGACGGCTGCTGCGATACGATCCGTCACGTGCGCGCGCTGCTGCCTCTGAACGGCAGCTTCGCACTCGCGCAGCGCTTCGCCATCGATTGGGAGCAAGTCGACGGGGACAATCGTCTGGTAAAGGGTAGCCTCGCCGACCCGAAGAACTACACGATCTACGGCCAGCCCGTCCTGGCCGTCGCCGACGGCACGGTGGTCTCCGCGCGCAACGACTTGGCCGAGCAGGTCCCCGGCGCACTGCCGGCAAACCTGCCGATCGCCGAGGCCGACGGCAACTTCATCGTGCTCGATATCGGCGGCGGCGCCCATGTGCTCTATGCGCACCTGCAGCCTGGCAGCGTCCTCGTCGGCGCCGGCGCGCGGGTGAAGCGAGGCGACGTCCTCGGCAAGGTCGGCAACACCGGTAACAGCCAGGCGCCGCACCTCCACCTGCATGTCATGGATGGGCCCTCTCCGCTGCTGTCCAACGGCATTCCCTACGTCTTCGACGGCTTCACCATCACGGCGATCGACTCAGCCGGCACGCCGGACTTCGACAAGGCAGAGGCCACCGGCACGCCGCTCACGCTGACGCCCTTCACGCCGCCGCGGCGTTTCCAGAATGTACTGCCGCTCGATCTCTCGGTCGTCGATTTCTCTCGCTGAAGGTCAACAATCGCCGGCGCCCGTACGGGTGGACGTTACTCAGGCCGCACCGATCAACCCACTTCGATCACACCCTCGCCGCCGGCGTAGAGTTTCTCGACCAGCGCCTTGCGCCGTTCCAAGGTGGCGCGCTGGTTGATGTAGCCCTTGTCGGTGATCTCCTGACCGTCGACCTGGGGCGGTTCGGTCATCAGCAGGACGCGCTTCACCCGCATCGACGAGCCGCGGCGTTCGGCGTTCATCCTGGCGAGGCCTTCCCTCAGCGTGTTGACGACGACGGGATGAGCCAGAAGTTCGGGCAGCGACAGCTGCGCGCCGCTGTCGCCGGCTAGCTGGCGGCAGGCCGCGACGTTGGGGAATCCGAGCAGCCCGACATACTCGCGGTCCTGGCCGCAGATCACGGCATCCTGCAGCACGGGCGAGGCGGCCGCGATGGCGGTCGTGCGCAGGGTGCCGACCAGAACGAAGGTGCCGCTGGTCAACTTGAAATCCTCGACCACGCGGCCGTCGAAGATAATGCCCTGGTTCGGATCCTCCGGATCGACGAAGCGGCCGGCGTCGCCGATCTTGTAGAAGCCCTCCTCGTCGAACATCTGGGCCGTCAGGTCGGGCTGCTTGTAGTAGCCGGGCGTCACGATAACGCTCTTGAGACGCAGCTCGTAGCGCCCCGCCGCACCGGTCGGCACCATCTTGAGCTGCACGCCAGGATAGGGAAGGCCCACCAGCCCGACGCGCTCCGAGGCCCAGTGCACGCTGGTCGCGGTCGGTGCGGTTTCCGTCGAGCCCCAGCCGGTGACGAAGGGAATGCGATAGCCGGTGTGCTTCACCGCCAGCGCCTCCATCCGCTCGTAGAGATCGCCCGGCAAGGTCGCGCCGCCATAGGAGAGCACGCTGATGTTCTTGAAGAAGCGCCGCGCCAAAGCCTCGTCCTTCTCCAGCGCCGTGGCGAGCATCGCGTAGCCGGCGGGCACGTTGGAGAAGGACGTCGGCGAGACCTCCCGCAGGTTGCGCAGCGTCTCCTCGAACAGGCCGGGCAGCGGCTTGCCGTCGTCGATGAAGGTCGTGCCGCCCTCGTTCAGGTTGCCCTGGAAGGTCGCGTTGCCGCCCATCGTGTGGTTCCACGGCAGCCAGTCGAGCATGACGGGCGCCGGGTCACCGGCCTTGCGCACGCGCGCCATGCTCATCATGGCGACGTTGGCGCACATCATTTCCTGGGTGTTGATCACGGCCTTCGGCATGCCGGTGCTGCCGGAGGTGAACAGGAACTTGCCCACCGTCTTGGGCCCGATGGCCTCGATGGACTTCGCTACCGCGTCGGTCGCCGGAGTTGCCACCAGCTCGCTCCAGGGCAGCGACTGAATGCCGGGCGGCGGCTTGTCGACATGCACCAGCAGCACGCCCCTGAGATCGAGCGCTGCCAGGGCACGCGCGTAGATCTCGCCATTCTGCACGAAGACCAGGCCGGGCCTTATGAGCTCGAAGACGTATTTCAGCTTGGCGTGGTCCTGGCTCATCACCGAATAGGCCGGCGACACCGGCGCCACCGGCGCCCGCGCCTGCATGGCGGCCATGGCGAGCAGCGCGAACTCGATCGAGTTCGAGGACAGGATCATCACCGGCTTGTCGGGGCCAAAGCCGCGATCCAGCAGCGCCTGCGTCACCGAATCGACCTGCTTCCTGGCATCACCATAGGTGACCTTCAGCCAGTCGCGCTCGGGCCCGCGGCGCTGCGCCAGCCACAGACGATCCGGCACCTCGGCCGCCCACTTGGCGAGCAGCGCCGGGACGTGGCGGGCATAGGGTTGCAGGGGGTGATTCGACTGCAGCACCACCGTCCCGTCGGAACGGCGCTCGACCTTGATGTCGCGACTGAGGAATTCGATGGGCTTGAACGGTACCTGCATTACACTGTCCAACGACGTTCTCCCCGGCGCCTGTTCTGTCGACGCGATTTAGGGACGGGAACCACCGCGGGGCAAGGGAGCGTTTTCAGCGTGTCGCTCAGCAGTTCGTCCGTGACGGCATCGCCAGCAGGCCGCTGGCTGCAATTGTGCGCCGGCCTGCTCTGCATGGTCGCGGTCGCCAACCTGCAATATGGCTGGACGCTGTTCGTCCATCCGCTCCACGACAAGTACGGCTGGAGCCTCTCCAGCATCCAGACCGCTTTCGCCATTTTCGTCATCGCCGAGACCTGGCTGGTGCCGTTCGAAGGCTGGGTCGTCGACCGGTTCGGCCCGAAATACGTCGTGGCGGCGGGTGGCGTGCTGGTGGCCGCGGCCTGGTCCCTCAACTCCGTAGCCGACTCGCTGGTCCTGCTCTACGTCGCGGCGGCGCTGGGCGGCGTCGGCGCCGGGGCCGTCTACGGGACCTGCGTCGGCAATGCGGTCCGCTGGTTTCCCGACCGCCGCGGCCTGGCGGTCGGCGTCACCGTCGCGGGGTTCGGCGCGGGCTCGGCACTCAGCATCATCCCGATCCAGGACGTGATCGCCACACGCGGCTACGAGGCGGCCTTCCTGTGGTTTGGCCTCGTCCAGGGCGCGATCGTCGTCGTCACTGCCTGGGTCCTGCGGGCGCCACCCCACGGTGCATCCGTCGCACCGGCCCCGCGCCTCCTCCAGACGGCGCGCGACTTCGCCCCGTCGGAGATGCTCAAGTCGCGCATCTTCTGGCTGCTCTATTTCATGTTCATCCTGGTCTACTCAGGCGGTCTTATGGCGACGGCGCAGACCGCCCCCATTGCGCGCGACTTCAAGGTCGCCGATGTGCCGGTCAGCCTGCTCGGCCTGACCCTGCCCGCGCTCACCTTCGCCATCACCCTCGACCGGGTCATGAACGGCGTGACTCGCCCGCTGTGCGGCTGGGCATCCGATCACATCGGCCGCGAGAATACCCTGTTCATCACCTTCCTCCTGGAGGGAATCGGCATCTGGGCGTTGTGGGTCTATGGCCAGGACCCGCTGCTTTTCGTGATCCTCGGCGGCATCGCCTTCTTTGCCTGGGGCGAGACGGCGAGCCTGTTTCCCACTATCTGCACTGACGTATTCGGCACGAAATACGCGACCACCAACGCCGCCCTGCTCTACACCGCCAAGGGCGTGGCCTCGCTGCTGATCCCGCTGGCGAGCTACTGGGTGGTGGAGACAGGAAGCTGGCACGACGTGTTCCTCGCCGCTGCCCTCTTCAACCTGTTCGCCGCTTTCCTCGCCCTGGCGGTCCTGAAGCCGCTGCGGCTGCCGGCACGGGCTCCCGCCGCGGAAGCCTAGCTCGACCGCAAGTCGAAATCGGCATGCGACCTGAATGCCCGTTCACATCGTGCCGGTTTTCGGCCAGAGTCCGCCGCAGCACAGAGGGAGAGAGCGATGGACTTCGAATACTCGGATCGCAGCAAGGCGCTGCTCGAGAAGCTCAACAAATTCATGGACGAGGTCATCTATCCGGCCGAGCCCATCTACGAAGAGCAGATGGAGAAGGCCAAGGATCGCTGGCAGCTCCCGCCGATCATCGAGGAGTGCAAGGCCGAGGCCAAGAAGCGCGGCCTGTGGAACATGTTCCTGCCGGCCGACCGGGAGACCGGCGACACGCACGGCACGATGGGCCTCAGCAACCTCGAATACGCCCCGATCTGCGAGGTCCTGGGACGTTCGTCGATCGCCTCCGAGGCGGTCAACTGCTCGGCGCCCGACACCGGCAACATGGAAGTGTTCGCCCGCTATGGCACGGCGGAGCACAAGGAGAAGTGGCTGAAGCCGCTGCTGAACGGCGAGATCCGCTCCTGCTTCGCCATGACCGAGCCGGCGGTCGCCTCGTCGGACGCGCGCAACGTCGAATGCCGCATCGAGTCCGACGGCAACGACTATGTCATCAACGGCCGCAAGTGGTGGTCGTCGGGCATGGGCGACCCGCGCTGCAAGGTCATCATCCTGATGGGCAAGAGCGATCCCAACGCCCCGGCCTACCGCCAGCAGTCGATGATCGTCGTGCCGCGCGACACGCCCGGCATCAAGATCGTGAAGATGCTGCACGTGTTCGGCTATGACGACGCCCCGCACGGCCATGCCGAAGTGGTGTACGACAACGTCCGCGTGCCGAAGTCGGCCATCCTCCTCGGCGAGGGCCGCGGCTTCGAGATCGCCCAGGGCCGCCTCGGACCAGGCCGCATCCATCACTGCATGCGCGCCATCGGCGTCGCCGAGCGGGCGCTCGAGATGGCGATCAAGCGCGCCAAGAGCCGCGTCGCCTTCGGCCAGCGCATCTCCGAGATGGGCGTGACCAAGGCCCATGTCGCCGACATGCGCATGGAGATCGACATGGCCCGCCTGCTGGTCCTCAAGGCCGCCTGGGCGATGGACAAGTTCGGCAACAAGGAAGCCCGCCAGCAGATCGCGATGATCAAGGTGGCGGTGCCGAACATCACCTCGAAGGTCGTCGACCGCTGCCTGCAGCTGCATGG
>JAGNNA010000296.1 GCA_017990895.1 Reyranella sp. | reverse complement strand
CGAGGTGCCGCCGCCGCGCGGCACGACCTTCACCTTGTTGTCCTGGCAGTAGCGCAGGATGGCGGCCACTTGGGCCACCGTCTCGGGCAGCACCACGACCAGCGGCATCTGCCGGTAGGCCGACAGGGCGTCGCATTCGAAGGGGCGCATGCCGTCGAGATCGTCGATGACGCCCTCCCCCGGAACGATGGCGCGCAGCGCGGCGACGATCTCCGACCGGCGGGCGAGAATGGCGGGATCGAGCGGCGGCATCTCCATGCTTCGCTCATACGCCAAATGAAAAAGCGGCGGAAGCCGAAGCTCCCGCCGCTTTTTCAGCAAGACGCCGATGCCGTCTTCAGCCCTGGCGGGCCTTGAAGCGCGGGTTGGTCTTGTTGATCACGTAGACGCGGCCCTTGCGGCGCACGATGCGGCAGTCCTTGTGACGGAGCTTCACCGACTTGAGAGAATGACGGATCTTCATGGCCCTAACTCAACAAAAAGCCCCGGCCGGGCCGGGGTGAATTCCGAAAGCGGGCGGAAAATACGGACCGCGGGCGCTCCCGTCAACCCATTGATTTTCCACCCAAGTTTCCTGAGCCCTTTTGGCGTAGAGGGTCGAATTCGTCAATGATCGCAACGACTTGACGACCAAGCCTGACGAACCCACCCATCCTATTCCTCCGGCTCCGTGCTGAACTCCAGCGGATGGCCGGCGCTGCGGGCCATGTCGTTGGCCTCGCCCGCTTTGGATTCGGCAATGTCGCGCGTGTAGGTCGCCACGACGCAGGCGCCGCGTTGGTGCGCCGTCATCATCACGCGATAGGACTGTTCCTCCGTCATGCGGAACACGGCCTTCAGGACGACGACCACGAACTCGCGCGGCGTGTAGTCGTCGTTCAGGAGGATCACCTTGTAGAGTGGCGGCTGTTTGGTCTTCGTCCGCTCCACCGCCCGCGGCTTGGTGTCGATATCGCTCATCGGCCCCTCCTCGCTCTTCCTACCGATACTCCTCGTCGAGGAAGCGCTGCACGAGCCGGTCGGCCCGGCCGCGGTCGGTGAACTGCAGGTGGCGCGCCAGGTTGCGCGCCGACGAGGCGAGGTAGAAGCGCTCGTACTGCTCGTTGCGGCTGGCCAGCGCACTGCCGGCAAAGTCCCAGGCGAGGCGGAAGATGCGGATACGCTCCTCCGCCGCCATGCCCTTCGCACCCGGCAGGTAGCGGTCGATCAGCGGCCGCAGATCCGGATCGGCCAACTGTGCGGCGGTCGGTGCCGCGAGGAGATTGTGCGACCCGATCAGCCGCAAGATCTCGTTCACCCGCGGGAACCAGAGCGGCAGGGTGGCGCGCAAGGCATGCAACGGTCGGATGCCGCAGGTCCACAGGCCCGACGGCCATTCGCGGGCCTCGGCCTCGGCGGCGACGATGGCGGCGCGCGTGAACTCCGCATAGGTCCAGATCTCGCCGATCATGCGCTGCGTCTCGGGATCGGCGGCGTTGATCGACGCCGCCATGCGCAGCGCGAGGCCCCAGGCGAAGTCGAGCTTCGTCCACGCCCGGATCATCGTCTGCTGCATGATGTTGGGCTGCCAGCTCGACGTCATCACCGTGTTGTAAGCGGCGAGATTGCCGTCGATGAACAGCCGGTCGCGCGGCACCTCGACGTCGTCGAAGATCACGAAGGCGTCCTGCTCGTCGAAGCGGCCGGAGAGCGGGAAATCGAAACGGTTGTCCGGTGCCGACATCGAATCGCGACAGAGGAATTTCAGTCCCGGCGTACCGATGGGTATACAGAAGGAGAGCGCATAATCGTCGGAGCCTTGGGGCAGCGGTGCGCCGGGATAGACCGCGATCTCGTCGGCGAAGGGCGCCAGGGTCGCCAGCACCCGCGCGCCGCGCACGACGATGCCGTGCTCGGTCTCGGCGACCTTGCGCAGGGCGTGGGCGTTGCCAGCTGACGGGGCGTCACCCGTCGCCTTGTCGACTGTGGGCTGGACGATCGTGTGGGTGAGCGCCACGTCGCCGCGCCGCAGGAATTTCTGATAGGCGACCAGCCGCTCGACGCCCGCCTCGTTGCCGTGCGCGCCCCATTCGTCCGTCCGGCCGGCGAACCCCGCGTAGGTGACGTTCATATAGTCGGGCGTCCGGCCCATCAGGCCGACCGAATATTCCGCCACCCGTTTCAGCGCCGCGTGGCGACGGTTCAGGTCTTCCCGCGACCGCGGGATCAGGTGGCTGACCGGGATGGGTTCGCCGGTCTCCGGGTCCGGCGCAAGGCAGGTCGCGGCCTCTGCGTGGTGCAGGTCGTACACCTCCGCCAGGGCATGGGCTGCGCCGCGCAGCCGGGGATGGTCGACGACGTCGGCGATCTTCTCGCCGTCGACCCAGACGTCGCGCTGGCCACGAAGGCCATTCAGGAACTGTTCACCCGTGCGTGCCGGCATCGCGTCTCCTCCGCCCCGGCGAGGACTGTCACCCCACGGGCATCGTCTCGGCAAGGGGCGGCAGCTTCACAACCCTGTCGTACCAAGCGGCCAGCTTCGGATGGTCCGGACGCCACGGCTCGTTGGCGTAGCGGAAATCGAGATAGCCCAGCGCGCAGCCGATCGCGATTTCGCCGATCGTGGTCAGGTCGCCGAGCGAATCGGCCTCCTTCTCCAGCACGTCGAGCGAGCGCGCGACCTTGCCCTGCTGCAGGGCGATGTAGCTCTGGCGGCCCTCATCCTGGGGCAGCGCGATCTCACGGCGGCGCGGCTGCGTGGCGTCGAGGATGCCGTCGCCCAAGGCCTGCTGGGTGAGTGCCTTCCAGCGCGCCAGGCCGGGCGCGGGAAACAGCTTCGGCGCGCTGCCGAGGCTGTCGAGATACTCGCAGATCACCGGGCTGTCGTAGAGCGACATGCCGTCGTCGGTGACCAGGCTCGGCACCTTGGAAAGCGGATTGACCGGCAGCAGCGCCGGATCAGTGGTGCCGACCTTCCAGCGCTCGATCTTGTCGTTGAGCCCGCGCGCGATGGCGCAGGCCATCACTTTGCGGACATATGGACTTGCAGCGGAATAGGCGATCTTCATGGCGGTCCCCCTTGAGATTCGTCGGATCGGCGCGCACGTTATCCCGCCTTCCGGGAGCAACGCCATGAATTTCCAGACCGAGAAACTCGGCCCCCACATGGCCGCAGCGGTCAGCGGCATCGACCTCAACAAGCCGGCCGATGCGGCGACGCAGGCGGCGCTGACCGGCGTGCTGCACGACAATCTGGTGATCTGCATCCGCGGCCAGCACCTGGCGCCGCCGGCCTTTCTCGATGCCATGTCGAAGTTTGGAACGCCGATGTTGCGCAAGCAGCTCGCCCGCACCCCGGAATGCGCCGAGGTGAACATCATCTCGAGTGAAGACCGCGACGTGCTGGGCGACGGCAAGAAGATCGTGAACGGCGCCAACTGGCACACCGACGACAGCTTCATGCGGGCCCCCTGCTCGCTCACCATGCTCTACGGCGTCGAGGTTCCGTCGCGCGGCGGCGACACGCAGTTCACCAACATGTACGCCGCCTACGAGGACCTGTCGGCCGAGACGAAGGCGCGCATCGATCCGATGAAGGTGATCCACAAGTACCATTCGAGCCGCAAGCTCAGCCGCATCTCGACCCGGCCGGCCGAGGAGATGGCGGCGATGCCCGAGGCGACCCATCCGCTGGTGCGCACCCATCCGGAGACCGGCCGGAAGTCGCTCTATCTCAACCCCAATCGCATGGAACAGATCGTCGGCCTCGACCGCGCCGCGAGCGACAGGCTGCTCGACGAGCTGATTGCCCATGCGACCCAGCCGAAATACGAGTACCGCCATGTCTGGCGGCCGGGCGACATCGTGATCTGGGACAATCGCTGCACGATGCACAAGGCCAACGCGGACTATCCCGAGGGCGAACGCCGGTTGATGCACCGGGTGATCGTCGCGGGCACGGAGCCGTTCTAAGCGCTCATTGGAGCGCGCCACTCCATTGTCAGGCTTCGAGCAGCACGCAGTGCTCGGGCGAGAAGGACAGCGTCACGTCGGCCCCTTCGGGCAGCAGGTTGGTGGGTGGGCGGCGCACGATCATCGCACCGACCGGACTGTCGACGACGTATTGTACGAAATCGCCATGGAACAGGCGCTGGCGGACCTTGCCCGGCACGTGGTTCTCGCCCGGCAGCGGCTCCAAGCCGATGTACGCCGTGCGGACGGCGACCTCGGTCTCCTTGCCGTGCGGCGTGTGCGGCGCCATGACCCTCAGCACCGTTCCGCCATCTGCGACGAAGGTGCCGTCGCTGGCGGGCTTGCCCTTGATCAGATTGGCCGAGCCCACGAAGTCTGCGACGAAGCGGCTGCGCGGCTTGTTGTAGATTTCTTCCGGCGTGCCGATCTGTTCGATCACCCCCACGTTCATGACGATGACCCGATCGGAGATGGCCAGCGCCTCCTCCTGGTCATGCGTGACGTAGACAGAGGTGATGCCCAGCCGCCGCTGCAGCTCGCGCAGCTCGACCCGCATCTCCGCGCGCAGCTTGGCGTCGAGGTTGGAGAGCGGTTCGTCGAACAGCACGACGGTCGGCGAGAAGGCGATGGCGCGCGCCAGCGCCACACGCTGTTGCTGCCCACCCGACAGCTTCGACGCTCCGCGCTCGGCGAGATGACGCATCTGCACCAGGTCGAGCGCACGCTCGACGTTGGTCTTGATGGCATCCTTGCCCTGCTTTCGGACCCTGAGCCCGTAGGCGACGTTGTCGAACACGCTCATGTGCGGCCAGATGGCGTAGGACTGGAACACCATCGAGACGCCGCGCTGCTCGGTCTGCACGTTGGTGCGCGTCGCCGCGTCGTAGACCGCGCGACCTTCCAGGCTGATGCGGCCGCCCGACGGATGTTCGAGGCCGGCGATGGCACGCAGGGTCGTGGTCTTGCCACAGCCGGAGGGTCCGAGCAGGGTGAGATGCTCACCCCGGCCGACGGTGAAGCTCACGCCGTTCACCGCGACCTGGTCGCCGTAGCGCACGACCAGATCCTTTACTTCGATACGCGTCTCGCTCACTGCAGCTCCTTGGTCATGCCGCGCGCCACACGGAACAGGATGACCAGCGCCACGATCACGGTGAAGGTCTGGATCAGCGCCATCGCCGCCGTAAGCTCCGTGCCGCTGGTGGCGAAGGCGCTGACGATCGACGGCGCGATCACCTTGGCGTTGGGCCCCATCAGGAAGGCCGAGGCGCCCAGCTCACGCACGCAGGCCATGAAGATCAGAAGCCACGCCGCCAGGATGCCGGGCTTGAGCAGCGGCAGAGTGACGGTGCGCATCTGGTAACCCCAGGAAGCGCCGCAGACGCGCGCGCACTCCTCCAGGCTCTTGTCGATCTGCAGCACCACGCCCGCCAGGGTGCGCACGCCGAGCGGCAGCATGACCGTGAAGTAGGCGAGAGCCAGCAGCCACAAGGTGCCGTAGATGCCGATCGGGATGTTGAGCCAGGCCCACAACAGCGCCAGGCCGAACACGAGGCGCGGCACCGCCTGCGGGAACATGACGAGATACTCGATGGCGCCACGGCCACGCAGTTGCGAGCGATAGATGATCCAGACCAGGAGCGCCATGATCACCACGCCGACCGTGGCGACCCCCAGGCCCAGCATGATGCTGTTGAACAGCGCCGTGCGCACCGGGCCGAGGGACAGCGCAGTCTGGTAGTTGGCGAGGGTCCACTGCGCCTGGCCCAGCAGCACGGTGGCGAAGCGCTGCAGTGAGGTCATCAGGAGCGCCGCAATCGGAAAGACCACCGCCAGCGCTACGTAGAGAGCGCAGACGCTGAACAACAGCCAGGCGAGCCGGCCCATGTCCATCGGCCGCGGCCGGAAAGCCTTGCCGCTGATGGTGGTGAAGGTGCCGCGGCTGATCATGCGCCTGTAGAAGGACAGCATGAGGAACATGACGAGGAACAGCGACAGGCCCATCGCCGAGGCGCGGCCGTAATCGGGCGGATAGGAGAGCGTCGAATCCCAGATCGCCGTCGTGATGACGTAGATCCGCCCGGGAATGCCGAGCACGAGGGCGGCCGCGAAGGAACCCAGCATCTCGGCAAAGACGAACAGCATGGCGCCCAGCACGCCCGGCATGACCAGCGGCAAGGTGACGGTAAGCATGGTGCGGAGCTTGGAGGCGCCCATGACCCTCGCCGATTCCTCCAGCGCCGGATCCATCGATTTCATCGAGGCTGAGATCATCACGAACGCAACCGTGCCCTCGAACAGCGCCATTACCCAGGCGATGCCGAAATGGGTGTAGATG
>JAGNNA010000295.1 GCA_017990895.1 Reyranella sp. | reverse complement strand
CCGAGGACGGCATCGAGTGGGCATCGATCAGCAGGGCCCCGCCGAACGTGCTGTAGGTGTGCTCGACCAGCAGGGAAAGGGTCTGGTGATAGGGACGCCAGCAGGTTTCCAGCCGGTGCTCGATCGCCTCGGAGGGAACGCGACCGCGGTAGATCGCCTCGCCGCCGGCCGCCACCCGCGGAATCATGCCGAGACCGGCAGCGACGCGCGTGGTGCGGTGGTTCAGCGGCCGCGGAAGCGGACCTTCGAACATGCCCGGATCGAGTTCGTAGGGCTCGCGGTTGGCGTCGACATAGGAGCGGGGAAAGCGGGCGGCCAGCAACGGCATGCCGAGCGAGGGGGCGGCGGCAAAAAGCTCGTCGACGAAAGCGTCTTCCGCCCGGCGAAGCGCCGCGAGCGAAACTGCCGCCTGTTCGAGGAAGGCCGCCGGATAAATCGAGCCGCTGTGCGGCGAGGCCACGACCACCGGAACCGTCTGGTGCGCCGGCAACCGGCAATCCAGGGCCTCGTGATCGGGCAGGACCGGAAGAAAATCCATCCCATGCTCATAGCGGGTGTGACAGGACACGTCACGCTCGCGCTCTTGCCAATCCGTTTGCGGCAATGTAGACGACCGGGCTTCCGCGTTACCGGTTGGTTTTCGGACCCCGGCAACAGCAGGTGATGGGCGCGTAGCTCAGCGGTAGAGCACTGTCTTGACATGGCAGTGGCCACAGGTTCGATCCCTGTCGCGCCCACCATCGCCTTCTCTTTCCAGCACCCCTTGATCGGAACCGGTGTCCAAGGCACCAGTAGGGAATGGCTGGAGTTCCGATGTCCGATTTCTTTTCGCTCTATTCCCATGAGTTCGTGCGCGTAGCCTGTTGCGTGCCGCGCACCCGTGTGGCCGATGCGGCCTACAATCTGGCCGAGACGCTGAAACTCGCGTCCCAGGGCGACAAGGCGCGGGCGGCCGTCATGGTGTTTCCCGAACTCGGGCTCTCGTCCTACGCCATCGAGGACCTGCTGCTGCAGGACGCGCTGCTCGACGAGGTCGAGCGGTCGATCGCCGAGGTCGTCGCGGCGTCGCGCGATCTCTTTCCCGTCCTGATCGTCGGGGCGCCGCTGCGCGTGACGAACCGTCTCTACAACACGGCGGTCGTCATCCATCGCGGCAAGGTGCTGGGTGTGGTGCCCAAGACCTTCCTGCCGAACTATCGCGAGTTCTACGAGAAGCGGCATTTCATCTCCGGCGCCAACGTCATCTGCCAGGAACTCGAACTGGCCGGGCAGACCGCTCCCTTCGGCACCGACCTGCTATTCAAGGCGACCGGCATCGATCTCACCTTCCATGTCGAGATCTGCGAGGACGTCTGGGTGCCGATCCCACCGTCGAGCCACGCTGCGCTGGCGGGGGCGGAGCTCCTGGTCAACCTGTCGGCCAGCAACATCACGATCGGCAAGGCCGAGGCGCGGCGGCTGCTGTGCGGCAGCCAGTCGATGCGGGCGGTCGCGGCCTACGCCTACTCGGCGTCGGGACGCGGCGAATCGACGACCGACCTCGCGTGGGACGGTCACGCGGCGATCTACGAGCTGGGCGACCAGCTCGTCGAGTCGCAGCGCTTCGAACTCGACTCGACGATCATCCAGGCCGATGTCGACGTCGGCCGCATCCGCCAGGAGCGGCTGCGCTACAATGGCTTCGCCGACTGCGCGCTGCAGGAGAAGGGACGGGTCGACCGCTTTCGCCAGGTCGGGTTCGTCTTCGACCCGCCAAAGGATAGCGTGGCGCTCGACCGTGCCATCGAACGCTTCCCCTATGTGCCGTCGGATCCGGCCAAGCTGCGCGACAATTGCTACGAGGCCTACAACATCCAGGTCCAGGGGTTGGCGCAGCGCCTTCAATCGAGCCGTACCGAGAATGCCGTGATTGGCGTGTCGGGCGGCCTCGATTCGACGCATGCGCTGATCGTCGCCTGCCGCGCGATGGATCAGCTGGGACTGAGCCGCAAGAACGTCCTCGCCTACACGATGCCGGGCTTCGGCACCTCCGATAAGACCTACACCAACGCCTGGCGGCTGATGAAGGCGCTGGGCGTCACCGCGGCGGAGATCGACATCAAGCCCGCCGCAACCCAGATGCTGGCCGACATCGGCCATCCGTTCGGCAAGGGCGAGAAGGTCTACGACGTGACCTTCGAGAACGTGCAGGCGGGGCTGCGCACCGACTATCTCTTCCGCCTGGCCAACCAGCAACGCGGCATGGTGGTCGGCACCGGCGATCTCTCGGAGCTGGGACTGGGCTGGTGCACCTACGGCGTGGGCGATCACATGTCCCACTACAATCCCAACGGCTCGGTCTCGAAGACCCTGATCCAGCACCTGATCCGCTTTGTCGCCGCCTCGGGCGATGTCAGCAAGGACACCGCCGAGATCCTGCACGACATCCTGAACACCGAGATCTCGCCCGAGCTGATCCCGGCCGGCGAGAAGGGCGTGGTGCAGGCGACCGAGAGCTTCGTCGGTCCCTACGCGCTGCAGGACTTCAATCTCTTCTACCTGACGCGGCTCGGCTTCCGGCCCTCGAAGATCGCCTTCCTCGCCTGGAATGCCTGGCACGACATCGACAGTGGCGCATGGCCGGCCAACCTGCCGGAAGGAACGCGCCGCGCCTACACGCTGGAGGAGATCCGCGGCTGGCTCGCGCTGTTCCTGCGACGCTTCTTCACCAACCAGTTCAAGCGCTCGGCGGTGCCCAACGGCCCGAAGATTTCGTCCGGCGGCTCGCTGTCGCCGCGCGGCGACTGGCGCGCGCCGTCGGATGGCAGCCCGGACGTCTGGCTCGAGGAGATGAAAGCCATTCCCGAGGCAAAGTAAGTATTCGCCGTCGTTTGCGCGCTTGGGCCAAAATGCTACCAAGGCCCGGAGTGCAGCGTAGGGAGGATTCGATGCCGCTCGAGATCAAGAAGACGGTCCAGCAGATGGTCGACGAGGCCAACGGCCAGATCGAGACGCTGTCGCTGGCCGACGCGATGAAGATGCATGGCCAGCCGGGCGTGACCTTCATCGACATCCGCGATCCGCGCGAGCTGTGGCGCGACGGCACGATCCCGGGTGCCATCAACGTGACCCGCGGCATGCTGGAAATGTGGATCGATCCGCACAGCCCCTACGCCAAGGATTACTTCCAGACCGGCAACAAGTTTGTTTTCTTCTGCGCCGGCGCCTGGCGGTCGGCCCTGTCGACCAAGACCGCGCAGGACATGGGCCTGACGCCGGTGGCGCATTTCGAAGGCGGCTTCGGCGCCTGGAAGAAGGCCGGAGGTCCGGTGGAGACGGTCGAGCCCAAGAAGTAGGTCGTCCGTGAGCGCCGACCAGCCTGTCGTTCCCCAGCCGGTCATCGACGACATTCCCGAGTTCACGTCGATCCCGGCCTACATCGCACGGCATGCCAAGAACCACCCGGACAAGCCGGCGGTGAAGTGCGACGGCGTGGTGCGGAGCTGGCGGGCGTTCGACGGGCGCATCAACCGGATCGCCCGGCTTCTGTCGGAGATGGGTCTGGGGCGCGGCGACAAGATCGCGATCCTCGCCGCCAATTCGATCGAGTACCTCGAGACTTTCATGGGCGGGCTGCGGGCCGGCGTCTGCGTGGTGCCGCTCTCGACCATGGCCGCCGCCGATGCGCTCGAGAAGATGCTCGACGATTGCGACGCGAAAGTCCTGTTTCTGTCGGACCAGTATCGCGCGCTGGTCGAGCCCTATGAGGGACGCCTCTCCAAGCTGGTCCCGGGTGGCCGCATTGCCTACGACTTCGCCCGCCCGGGCTGGCAGGATTTCGAAGCCTGGCTGGCGCCCGCGAGCGACGCGCCGTTCGAGGCGGCGATCGGTCCGCTCGACGATTTCAACATCATCTACAGTTCCGGCACGACCGGGCTACCCAAGGGCATCCTTCATTCGCACGCGCTGCGAAGCCAGCTTCCCGTGCGCTTCCCGGCCTTCGACTACGGGCCCGATACGATCTCATTGGTTTCAACACCGCTCTATTCGAACACTACGCTGGTCGCGCTGCTGGCCACCGTCGGCGTCGGCGGCACGTCGATCCTGATGCGCAAGTCCGACGTGGTGAAGTTTCTCGAGCTGGCCCAGGCCGAGCGCGTGACGCATGCCATGCTGGTGCCGGTCCAGTACCAGCGCATCCTTGCCCATCCCGACTTCGACAAATACGACCTCGATTCCTTCAAGGCCAAGCTCTCGACCAGCGCGCCGCTGCGTGCGCAGGTGAAGGCCGACTGCCTCGCACGCTGGCCCGGCCGCTTGATCGAGATCTACGGGCTGACCGAAGGCGGCGGGAGCTGCATGCTCGAGGCCAACCTGCATCCCGACAAGCTCCACACGGTCGGCAAGCCGGGCTTCGGTGTCGAGCTCAAGATCCTCGACGAACAGGGCCGGGAACTGCCGCAGGGCGAGGTCGGCGAGATCGCCGGGCGCGCCGAGATGATGATGAAGGGCTACTACAAGCAGGACGACAAGACCCGCGAGCTGTTCTGGCACGATGCCGACGGCCGCCTCTTCTTCAAGTCCGGCGACATGGGCAAGCTCGACGAGGACGGCTTCCTGATCCTGCTCGATCGCAAGAAGGACATGATCATCTCCGGCGGCTTCAACGTCTATGCCGCCGACATCGAGGAGCTTTTGCTGAAGCATCCCGATGTGATCGACGTCGCCGTGATCGGCGTGCCGAGCGATCAGTGGGGCGAATCGCCGAAGGCCCTGTGCGTGCGCCGCGCCGGCGCGTCGCTGAGTGAGGACGACGTGCGCGAATGGGCGAACGGCCAGCTCAGCAAGACGCAGCGCCTCGTCGCCGTCGAATTCCGCGACTCGCTTCCGCGCAGCACCATCGGCAAGATCATGAAACGCGAGTTGCGTGCTCCCTATTGGGAAGGCCGGACGGCGAAGATCTGATGGCCAAGTTTCGAGGATCCGCATGACCGAACCGACTCTCCGCTCCACCCATCTCTTCACGCTGACCCTCCAGGTCGACCCGAACTTCACGGATGTCGGCGAGACTCCCTATGGCCGCCGCCGCATCGCCACGGTCACGGGCGGAACGTTCGAGGGCGAGGAACTGCGCGGCATCGTCCTGCCGGCGCCGGGCGGCGACTGGATCCTGCAGCGGCGCGACGGAATCCTGCAGCTCGACGTGCGGCTCACGCTCAAGACCGACGACGGGCACCTCGTCTACATGAGCTATCGCGGCATGCGGCACGGCCCGGCCTGGGTGATCGAGAAGCTCAACAAGGGCGAGAAGGTCGATCCCAGCCAGTACTACTTCCGCGCCACGCCCTGGTTCGAGACCGCATCGGAAAAGTACCGCTTCCTCAACCGCATCGTCTGCGTGTCGACCGGCCGCCGCGATCCCACCGGACCGGTCTACGAGGTCTTCCAGATCCTGTGATGGTCGATCTCCCGACCCTCACCCTTTTTGGCGTTGCTGCTCTGGCGCTCACAATGACGCCGGGCCCGGACATGCTGCTGATCGCATCGCGCAGCGCCAGTCAGGGCAGGGCGGCCGGGTTCGCCACACTTGCCGGTATCCAAGTCGGAACCTACTGTCACGCCTTGGCGGCCGCGTTCGGCCTGTCGCAGCTCTTCCTGATCGTGCCGCACGCCTACGATGCCGTGCGCTATGCGGGCGCAGCCTATCTCCTCTATCTCGCCTGGAAGACCGTGCGCTCCGGCGCCGTCACGCCTGCGCCGGAGGCCGGTGGGACCCGCCGCGCTGCCGGCTCGATGTTCCGGCAAGGGCTGCTCACCAATCTTCTGAATCCGAAGATGGCGCTGTTCGTGCTGGCGCTGTTCCCGCAGTTCGTGCAACCGGAAGCAGGTTCCGTCGCCCTGCAGATCCTCGTTCTCGCAACGCTGCTCAACGCGATCGGCCTGGTGGTCAACGGCGCGGTCATCCTGGGCGCGAGCCGTATCGGCCGTGTCTTCTCCCGACAGGGCCGCTTTCGCCGCCTGTCGCAGTATTTCCTCGGCGCCGTCTTCGCGGGCCTTGCAGCGAGATTGGCGTTCGACGCGAGGCACTGACTGTCAACGGAGCGCGCAACTCCAGTTGCGCTCAAGCTTCGTCGATAAGCAAGACATGAGCGCAACTGGAGTTGCGCGCTCCTATGAGTCTGACCCGGCTATCCCTTCGCGATCTTCTCCAGCACCGGCAGGATGTACTCGCGGAACTTCGCCGGGTTCTCGCTCATCGGGAAATGGCCCAGTTCCTTCATGACCTGCACCTGTGCGCCGGGGATCTGGGCGGCTGTGCGCAGCGTATCCT
>JAGNNA010000294.1 GCA_017990895.1 Reyranella sp. | reverse complement strand
CAACGGTTGGATCGTTCTCCACTCAAACTCGGTCAGATCGTAGCGCGCCATCGCCAAGGCTCCTTTCAGAACCTTGAATCACTTTCTCCAAAATTTGGGAATCGTTTATGAGTATGCGACCTAGTCTCCGGCCATCAAAATCGGGTGCGCTGCCTTTGCGGCGCCCCGCAAGCCGGGGAGATCTTCGATGTTTCGTGCGTTCGCCTGTTCGTTAGCGCTGCTGATCCTGCCGCTCGCGGCAGCTTCCGCCCAGACTGCGCTCAAGAAGGAGGACGCCGAGAAGATGGTGATCGGCCTCTATGCGATTTCCATTGCCGTCGACACCTGCGACCTCGACATGACCAAGGACCAGGAAACGCGACTCGAGTTCTGGACCGAGTGGGCAGAGAAGCAGCTCAACATCGCCGACCGCAAGCTCGACAAGACCTACGACACGATGGAAAAGGAAGCCGAGAAGAACAAGAAGGACTTCTGCGAGAAGATGATGCCGATCGCCACGCAGGCCCTGAAGGAACTCCCGCCGGCTATGTGAGGCTCGGCGAAGCTCAGCCCTACGACCTCACTTCGATCCATGCAGGCGCGTGGTCGCTCGGGCTCTCGCGCCCGCGTTCGTCGCGATCGACGCCGCCGCGCTTCAGGCGCGGGGCGAGATCGGGGCTGAGCAGCAGATGATCGAGGCGCAGGCCGGCATCGCGCTCCCAGTGGCGCCGCTTGTAATCCCAGAAGGTGTAGATCGGCTCGTCGGGATGGAGCGTGCGCAGGCTGTCGGTCCAGCCTTGCGCCAGCAGCTTGGTGAAGGCGGCGCGCGGCGCCGGCTGGACCAGCGCATCGTTCTTCCAGGATCGCAGCGAATAGATGTCGAAGTCTGTCGGTACCACGTTGTAGTCGCCAGCCAGCACGACCGGCACCCCGCTTTTCAACAGTGACCTTGCGTGCCGCTGCAGTCGGCGCAGCCAGTCGAGCTTGTAGTCGAACTTCGGCCCGGGCTGCGGATTGCCGTTCGGTGCGTAGAGGCAGCCGACGATCAATCCCTTCACCGCCGCCTCGATGTAGCGGCTCTGCCCGTCGCTACGATCGCCGGGCAGGCCCTTTCGCGTCAGGACCGGTTCGGCCTTGCGTCCAAGGATGGCAACCCCGTTCCAGATCTTCTGGCCCTGCCACACCGCATGATAGCCGGCGCGCCGCAGTTCGGCCGCGGGAAAGGCTTCGTCTGCCGCCTTCAGCTCCTGCAGGCAGACGATGTCGGGCCTGGCACGCTTCAGCCAGCCGAGCAGATTGGGCAGGCGCCGGTTCACGTTGTTCACGTTGAAGGTGGCGATCTTCATGGCCTCAGCGATACCCGGCCGCCTGCAGCTCGAAGAGTTCGGCGTAGCGGCCCTGTTGCGCCATCAGCTCCTCATGCGTGCCTTGCGATTCGACCCGGCCGTCGGCCAACACCAGGATGCGGTCGGCCATACGGACGCTGGAGAATCGATGGGAGATCAGCACCGCGGTCTTGCCGCGGCTCAACTCCTTGAAGCGCTGGAACACTTCGAATTCTGCGCGGGCATCGAGGGCGGCGGTCGGCTCGTCGAGGATCAGCACCTCGGCCTCACGCATGTAGGCGCGGGCAATGGCGATCTTCTGCCATTCGCCACCGGACAGCTCGACGCCGTTCTTGAAACGCTTGCCGATCATCTGGTCGTAGCCGCTGCTCAAGCGGGCGATCACCTCGTCGGCCTGGCTGCGGCTGGCGGCGCGCGCGATGCGCTCGCGGTCGCCGCGCGCCTCGATGCGGCCAACCGCGATATTGTCGCCGGCCGGCAGGTTGTAGCGGACGAAGTCCTGGAAGATGACGCCCATGCTGCCGCGCAGTTCGTCGAGCCCGTAGTCTCTCAGGTCGCGGCCATCGAGCAGGATGCGGCCCTCGTCCGGGTCGTAGAGCCGCGTCAGCAGCTTGACCAGGGTGGTCTTGCCGGCGCCGTTCTCGCCGACCAGCGCCACCACCTCGCCGGCCTTCAGGGTGAAGGAGAGATGACGCACCGCCCAGCGCTCGGCACCGGGATAGATGAAACCGACATCCTCGAACACGAAACCTTCGCGGATCGGCTTCGAAAACGGCAGCGGGTTCGCCGGCGAGAGGATTTCCGGCCGCACCTCGAAGAAGGTAAAGAGATCGTCGAGATAGAGTGCCTGGCCCGCCACCGACGAGAAGCCGCTCAGCAGCGCTTCGAGCAGGGTGCGCAGGCGGCGGAACGAACCGGCCAGGAACGTCAGGTCGCCGACCGAGAATTCGCCGGTCAGCGTGCGCCAGGCGATGTAGGCGTAGGCGAAGTAGTAGCCGATCGTGCCGATGGTGGTGAACAGCCCGCCCCAGCCGGCGCGGCGCAGGGCCAGGCGGCGGTTGGCGTCGTAGAAGGACGCGGCCAGCCGGCGATAGCGGTCGATCAGGAATTCGTTCAGCCCGAAGATCTTCACTTCCTTGGCGGTCTCGGCGCTGGCCGCGGTCTGGCGGACATAGTCGAGCTCGCGTCGCTCCGGCGTGCGGCCGAAGTCGAGCGAATAGCTTTTGGCGTTGAAGTGCGCCTCGCCGAGGAAGGCGGGGACCAGTGCCACCAGCAGCAGGACGATCAGCCAGGGCGCGAAGACGATCAGGCCGGCGGCGAGGCTCGCCACCGTCACCAGGTCCTGCGCCTGGGAGAAGAGCTGGCTCATCAGGGTCATGCGGCCGCTGGTCTGGCGGCGCGCCCGTTCGAGCTGGTCCTGGAATTCGGCATCCTCGAAATCCTCGAGGTCGAGCGTCGCGGCGTGTTCCATCAGTCGCACGCTCGAACTGGTGCTCACCCGTTCGGCCAGCAGCCCGTCGAGCAGGGAGACGATGCGCCCCAGCACGTCGGCCAGCACCGCCACTGCGAACTCGGCGCCGAGCAGGAGGCCGAGCCTGTTGAGATGGCCGCTGTCCAGCCATTGCTGCAGCGTCGCCGGCTTGTCGGGCAACTGCACCAGCATCACGACGTCGTCGATGATCAGTTTGCCGATGTAGAGCGTGGCCACCGGCAGCAGGGCGCGAATGAGTCGCAGCGCGATGGTCGCGACGGTCAGCGCCGGGCTGGTGGCCCAGACCATGGCGAGGAAAGGCCGCAGGTTCCGGAGCGCACCGACGCGCTCGCGGAACGAGCTGGCGCTTATCGTCGACGGTGAAGGCATCCCGGCTCAACCCCGGCAGAGGGGGCGGGTTCCGGCTCAGTCATCGGGCAGGGGCTGGGCATCCAGCCACTGACGCGCGAGGTGCAGTTCGCGGAAGATGGCAAGCGGCCGCCGGGCCGTTGCGGCCGCGGCGAAGGTCTTCGCCTGTTCGAAACTCCTGTCGGACGCGGCGACGATCGCCAGCGGTCCGACCTGGCCGTGTTGCGCATAGAGTACCACCCGGGCGCCGAGCGCGCGCAGGTTCTCGTCGCTCAGCGCCCCCGGCGTATGGGTGATCTCGAAGATCTTGCGATAACCCATCGCGCCCTCGTCGGTCACGCCGGCGAAATAGCGTTCGATGTCGCTCACCGTCACCTTGTCGCGGGCAACGGCGACGACCAGCCGGTCGGTATGCGAGATCGTCCACTGGACAGGCATAAATGAATTCTAGCACGGAATGGATGACGCGCGGGACCCGGAGGCGGCATAGTGCGGCCCCGGGGGAGTATCATGAATATTCGCGTCTTTACCGCCGTCCTCGTTGCCTCGCTTCTGACGGCCTTGATGCCGGCCAGCGCCGAGATCCTGCCGACGCCGCCCGGCTGGCAGATCGAGCGGGCGGTCCTGGTCAACCGGCACGGTGTGCGCTCGCCGACCGCGCCCAATGAGCAGCTCGACAAGTTCAGTGCCACCCCTTGGCCCGCCTGGCCTGTCGAGCCAGGCTTCCTGTCGCCGCGCGGCGAGGAGCTGATGCGTCTGATGGGTACCTATTATCGTGTCCTCTACGGCGGGCGCGGGCTGGTCCAGGCGGACGATTGCCCGACCGCCGGCACGGTGGCGGCGTGGACCGATCTCTCTCAGCGCACGCGCACCTCGGGCGCCGCGCTCCTGGCTGGAATGTACCCGCGCTGCGCCAACCTGCCTCTCCGCAACCAGGCGAACTTCACGATCCCGGATCCCCTGTTCAATCCGCAATCGACCGCCTCCTGCCCCATGAATCTCGCGGCCAACCGGACGGCCATCCTCGCGCGCCTCGGCGGCAGCTTCGCATCGGTTCAACGCGACAACGCCGCGGCGCTTTCCATGATGCAGTCCGTCCTCTGTCCCGCAGGCGCGCTCAAGGGAGCCGGCGGCGGCAGCTGTGGCGAGGTTGGCACGCCGAACGACATCGTGGCCGGCACCGAGGAGGGCGTGCGGCTGCTCGGCCCCCTCGGCTATGCCTCGACGGCAGCGGAGAACTTCCTGATGCAGGCGGCCGAGGGCATGCCCAAGGAGCAGGTCGCCTGGGGGCGGCTGGCGCACGACGCCACGCTTCGCGAACTGCTCACGCTTCACCAGCTGGATCAGGATCTCACCCAGAAAACCAGGCCCATTGCCCAGCAGCGTGGTTCGAATCTCCTGGCGTTGATCGGCGCCATCCTGGTGAACGGCCATAGCTTCCCCGGCCATGCGGCCACAGGCCAGCCGGTGCGGGTCGGGTTTCTCGTGGGTCATGAGAGCAACATCCACAACCTTGCCGCACTGCTCGACCTGACCTGGCAGATTCCGGGCTTTCTTCCCGGCGAGGCGTCGCCGGGCGGCGCGCTGGCTTTCGAGCAGCTTCGTGACGTGAGCACCGGAAAGCGCTACGTGCGGCTTGCCTACTATGCGCAGACCCTGGATGAGATGCGCCGCCGCGCGCCGCTCAACTACCGTGATCCTCCCGGCATGGTGCAGGTGGCGCTGCCGGCCTGTTCGGCGGACCTGGTGAACAATGCCTGTCCGCTCGAATCCTTCCTCAAGATCGTCAAGACGGCCGTCGATCCCGGTTGCGTGACGGCGACGGGGGGGAATTTCTAGCGGTCGCAGACCAGCCGTTCGCGGCCGAGCGCGGTGATGGCGTCGCCCTCGGGGCTCGTCTCGATCAAGGCAAGATGTCGAAGCCGGGCACGATGCTCGTCGGGCATCGACGCGGCCGTGCCTTCGGCCAGCGCGCGCAGCGAAGCAAGAGCGGCCTGGGTCAATGGCGCGATCAGGCCTTTGGGCATGGTTCGGATGTCTCTCGCCATGTTTCGCAATCACCTCCGTGTTGGACGGTGATAACGGCAGGGCACTGCGAAAGTTGACGGCGCAGAGGTCGATTACGCCGGGAACCGCCCCGACTTCGCCCAGTTTTGCAGCGGTCTTCTCGCCGGTCAGCGCCCGCCCGGTCGGTGCGCGGGAGGTTCGAGCAACGAGACCAGCACGCGTTCGAGACTCTCGGCCTCGAGCGGCTTGGCCAGCACCGGAATGTTGGCGTAGCGCCGGTCGATGCTGTCGCGCTGGTAGCCGGTGATGAAGATGAAGGGCACACCGCGGGCGATCAGCAGGTCGGCCAGCGGATCGGCCAGTTCACCCGCGAGATTGAAGTCCAGCAGTGCCCCGTCGAAGCGTTCACTGCGCGCCGCCGCCAGTCCGTCGGCCAGGCCGCCATAGGGCCCGATCACGGTCGCACCGAGTTCTTCGAGGATGCGCTTGCCTTCGGTACCGACCTCGCGCGCCACGCGGGTCACCTCGCCCGCGAATCCGTTCAGCTGATCGACCATCGTGTTGATGGTCTCCTTGAGCTGAAGTATCTCGCCCCGCACATCGACCGTGATCTTCTTGGACAGGTCGCCGCGCGCCACGGCGGTCGTCACGTCGGCGATGTTGCGGACCTGCGCGGTGAGGTTGGTCGCCATCGAGTTGACGTTGTCGGTGAGGTCCTTCCAGGTGCCGGCGACGCCGGGCACCTGGGCCTGTCCGCCGAGCTTTCCTTCGGTGCCGACCTCGCGGGCGACGCGGGTCACTTCGCCCGCGAATCCGTTCAGCTGATCGACCATCGTGTTGATCGTATCCTTGAGTTGAAGGATCTCGCCGCGCACGTCGACGGTGATCTTGCGCGACAGGTCGCCATTGGCTACCGCGATCGTCACGTCGGAGATGTTGCGGACCTGGGCCGTCAGGTTGTTGGCCATCGAGTTGACGCTCTCCGTCAGCTCGCGCCACACGCCCGTCACTTCGCTCATCTTCGCCTGGCCGCCCAGCTTGCCCTCGGTGCCGACCTCGCGGGCCACGCGGGTGACCTCCGAGGTGAAGACCGAGAGCTGCTTGATCATGGTGTTGACGATGGTGGCGGCGCGCAGGAACTCGCC
>JAGNNA010000293.1 GCA_017990895.1 Reyranella sp. | reverse complement strand
ATGAAGATCTCCCCAATGTCCTTTCTCTTTAGCAAAGGAGGAGGCCGCCCTGCAGCGATGCATTTCGACCGGCAAACAGGGCGAGGAGCGGTCGTACCGCTGCCCGAGATTCCGACGGCCTTTCTCTATCTCCGCTGCTGGTTCCTGATGGCCGGGGTGGTCTATGATTTCTTTGGGATGGAAACCAAGGGGAAGTCGATCGCGCAGATCGACAGGGAACTGGCCCCCGCATGATGAAAACGGACATTCGAGGAGAATGATCTTGGATACGCTGATCCCGTCCGCCGCCGATCTCGCCGGCGACCCCGCCGTGATCTCCCGCGCCGAGGCGCTGCGCCCGGCTGTCGAGGCTGCGTCCAACCAGATCGAGGAGACGCGCCGGCTGCCGCCGGCGCTGCTCGACCAGCTCCACGAGGCACGGCTGTTCCGCCTGCTGCTGCCGAGATCGTCCGACGGCATCGAGACCGATCCCGTGACCTTCTTCCATGTGATCGAGACGATCGCCCGCGGCGACGCCTCGACCGCCTGGTGCCTGAGCCAGGCCGGCGGTTGCGCCATGTCGGCGGCCTACCTCGATCTCCCAGTGGCCCGCGCGATCTTCGGCGACGATCCCCGTGCCGTGCTGGCCTGGGGTCCGGGCCCGAAGGTGAAGGCGATCGAGTGCGAAGGTGGATACAAGGCGACCGGCGTCTGGGCCTTCGCGTCCGGCGGCCGCCACGCCACCTGGCTCGGCGCGCACTGCCCGATCTTCAAGGCCGACGGCTCGCCGCGGCTCGACGAGACGGGCCGGCAGCAAGAGCGCACCATGCTGGTGCGGACCGGCGACGTTCAGTGGACGGACATCTGGAATACGGTGGGCCTGCGCGGCACGGCGAGCGACCAGTTCGCCCTCAATGACTTCTTCGTGCGCGCCGACCATTCGATCACCCGCGACTTCGAGCTCGAATGCCGCGAACAAGGGCCGCTCTACCGGATGGGCGCCGGCACCTGCTACCAGATGGGTTTTGCTGCCGTGGCCTGCGGCATCGCCCGCGGCGCGCTCGACTGTTTCCTCGACGTCGCCCGCAACAAGGTCCCGCGCGGCCTCAAGAGCCCGATCCGGGACAATGCGGTCGTGCAGTCGAACCTCGCACAGGCCGAGGTCAATCTCCGCGCCGCGCGCGCCTTCGTGCTGCAGTCGATGGCCGGCATCTGGAAGGACCTCTCGGCCGGCAACACGATCACGGTCGAACAGCGCATCACCATCCGCATGGCCTCGACGAATGCCATCCACAAGGCCAAGGACGCCGTCGACTTCGCCTACAATGCGGCGGGCGCCACCGCGATCTTCGAGAACCATCCGCTGGAGCGCCGCTTCCGCGACATCCACACCGTGACCCAGCAACTGCAGGGCCGGCTCTCGCATTTCGAGACCGTGGGTGCCTGGATGATGGGCGCCAACGCCGACCTCACCTTCGTCTGACCTGATCCCCGGAGACCGACCATGCCGCTTGGCCCTCTTCAGCATTACACGATCGAGCCGTCCGACCTCGAGGCGACCAAGAATTTCTACTGTGACGTCCTGGGCCTCGAGAACGGCGACCGCCCGCCGCTCGGCTTCCCCGGCTACTGGCTCTATTCCGGCGGCGTCGCCACGGTGCACCTGCTGGGCGAGCGCAAGCCGCGCGAGGGTATCGTGGTGCGCGGTACCGAGAAGAAGTTCGAGGACACCGGCCGCTTCGATCACATCGCCTTCGCCGCCAGCGATCTTCCCGGCGTACGCAAGCGTCTGCAGTCGAAGAACGTGAAGTTTCGCGAGCAGATCGTGCCACGCACCGGCGCCGCGCAGATCTTCCTCTACGATCCCGACGGGGTCGGCGTGGAGCTGAACTTCCCGGCCGAAGAGGTCCAGGCAGAAGCCAGGGCCTAGTGCTTCTCTCCCTCGAGATCGAGATCGTCGAAGCGCTGGCCGATGGCGCTTCGTTCGGCGAGGCTGGCGCCTACGAGCGCGTCATCGCTGTCGCCCGCGGCGAAGTCGATCCGACGGTGCCCGCCAACAGCGGCATCGCGCTGATCGACAAGGCGCCGCGCAATGCCCCCGGCAAGGTCGAGTACGCGACCAGCGTCTTCATCCTGCGGCCGAAGAATCCCGCGCGCGGCAACGGGCGCATCCTCTACGAAGTGAACAATCGCGGCCGCAAGATGCTGTTCGGCAACATCGCCGACGGCCCGCAGGGCGTGAACGATCCGAGGACGCTGGCCGATCTTGGGAACGCCTTCCCCTTGCGGCTCGGTTACACGATCGTCTGGTCGGGCTGGGACCCCGATGCGCCGCGCGCCAACATGGGGCTCGCCCTGACGGCACCGGTGGCCATGGAGAACGGCCAGCCGATCGTGCAGATGGTTCGCGAGGAATGGGTCTCCGGCACGCGCCTTGGCCTCCTGGAGACGTTCAAGCTTTCGCATGAAGCCGCGACACTCGAACAGCCCCGCGCGCGTCTCACCGTGCGCGAGCGCTCCAACGACGAGCCGCGCGAGCTGCCGCTGAACCAGTGGTCCTTCGTCGATGCCCGCTCGATCAGGCTGCGCGACGGCACGAAGCCGAAGCCCGGTTTCCTCTACGAGTTCCACTACGAAGCGAAGAATCCCAAGGTCCAGGGGCTGGGCTTCGCGGCGACCCGCGACGTGGTGAGCTGGCTGCGCCATTCGCCGGAAGCGGTGAAGGCCACCGGCTGTCCCATGACACATGCGCTCGCCATCGGCTTCTCCCAGGCCGGCCGGTATCTGCGCAACCATGTCTCCGACGGCTTCAACCGGGACGAACAGGGCCGCCGCGTGTTCGACGGCATCCTGAGCCACATCGCGGGCGTCGGCCGCGTGTTCTTCAACACGCCCTTCGCCCAGCCGGCACGCACCAACACGCAGCACGAGGATCACGGCTTCCCGGAGAACGAGTTTCCCTTCTCGACGGCGACGCTCGATGATCCGCTGACGGGCCGGAGCGGCTCGCTGTTCCGCGGTGACGGCTCCGATCCGCTGCTGATCGAGACCAACACATCGACCGAGTACTGGCAGAAGGGCGCCTCGCTCCTGCACACCGATCCCCTCGGCACCAGGGACGTGACGCTGCCGGAGAACTCGCGCGTCTACATGATCGCGGGAACGCAGCATGGCGGTCGCAACGGCGCGACGACGGACCCCGGTCCGAACGTCAATCCACGCAACCCGCACAATCCGATGCCGGCGATCCGGGCCCTGCTGGTTGCGCTCGACGCCTGGGTGGTGTCGGGCACGGCGCCGCCCCCGAGCCGCGTGCCGACGCTTGCCGAGGGCACGCTGGTGGAGCCCGACAGGACCGGTTTTCCGGCCGTGCCTGGCGTCGCGATCGTGCGCAGCACCAACGTCGTGGCGCCGCCGGGGGACTGGGTGCGGCCAACGGCTCCGGACAAGACCTATCGCACGCTGGTTAGCAAGGTCGACGCCGACGGCAACGAGGTGGCCGGCATCCGCCTGCCCGACATCGCGGTGCCGCTCGCGACCTACACCGGCTGGAACGAGTACAAGCCGCCGTATCCCGCGGGCGAGATCGCCGATCGCGACGGAAGCTGCCTGCCGCTGCCGGCCGACAAGGCAGCCCGCGAAGCCTCGGGCGATCCACGGCCGTCGATCGCCGAACGCTACAGGGACGGCGCCGACTATGTCGCCAGGGTCCGGGCAGTGGTCACGCAACTGATGGCCGACCGGCTGTTGCTGGCCGAGGACGCCGAACGCTATCTCGACCGCGCGCGCAAGGAACCGCGCGTCGCACCTTAACGAACAGCCTCGAGGGAGATCAGAATGGGCAAGCGAATTGCAGTCGTCGGCACCGGAGCATTGGGCGGCTATGTCGGCGGATACCTCGCGCAAGCGGGCCTCGACGTCACGCTCATCGATTTCTGGCCGGAGAACATCGAGACCATCCGCAAGCACGGACTCGAACTCGACGGCGTGACGCCGGAAGAGAAGTTCACCGTCACCAAGGCCAAGACCATGCATCTCACCGAGATGCAGGACCTGTCGCGCCAGAAGCCGATCGACATCGCCTTCGTGTCGATGAAGTCCTACGACACCGAGTGGGCGACCGCGCTGATCAAGCAGTATCTCGCGCCGGACGGCTATGTCGTGTCGCTGCAGAACTGCCTGAACGAGGAACGTATCGCGGGCGTCGTCGGCTGGGGCAAGACCGTCGGCATGGTCGCGTCGCTGATCTCGGTCGACATGTACGAGGCCGGCAAGATCCGACGCACCGTCTCCAAGGGCGGCGACAAGCACACCGTGTTCCGCGTCGGCGAGGTCCACGGCCGCATCACCAAACGGGTGGAAGAGCTGCGCGAAATGGTCGGCATGATCGACAGCGCCAAGACAACGACCAACCTGTGGGGCGAGCGCTGGTCCAAGCTCTGCCAGAACGGCATGAAGAACGGCGTCTCGGCCGCCACCGGCATGACCGGTACCGATTGCGACCGCAACGACGCGGTGCGCCGCTTCTCCATCAAGCTGGGCGGCGAGGCCGTACGCGTCGGCCAGGCGCTGGGCTATCACATCGAGAAGATCGGCAAGTTCGAGCCCGAATTGCTGGCGCGCGCCGCGGAGGACGACAAGGCCGCGCTCGACGAGGTCGAGGCGATCCTGCGGCCCGGCTCCAACACCAATCCCAATCCGCGCGCCGACATCCAGCGCCCGTCGATGGCGCAGGACATCATCAAGGGCCGCCGCACCGAGATCGAGTTCATGAACGGCTACATCGCCGAGCGCGGCAACTATATCGGCGTCAAGGCACCGACCCACGCCAAGCTCACCGAGATCGTGAAGAAGGTCGAGCGCAAGGAGCTGGCGCCGTCCGCAGCTCTGCTCGGAGGGTAAATTTTACTCCGGCGGACGGGACGGACAGCAAGTCCTGTCCCGTCGCGCCACCTATTTTGACAATCTGCTCTGTGTAATTAGCGGAACCTGACGGCCATATATCGCCCTCGCACGGCGAGATTCGGCCTAAATTCTGCATGGCGATTCCCGTGCCCTAGAGGCTCAAGGGGGTTGTCGTGATCCAGGTGAAGTATCAGCGGTTTCTGGCCGGCGCGTTTGCGTCGCTTGCATCCATCGCCGTCCTCGCGGGAAGCGCCGCGGCGCAGACGGCGGTCACCAAGGGCGGGACGCTGATCTATCTGGAGCAACAGCCTCACACCAACCTCTATCCGCCGGCCGGGGGCTTCTACCCCAACGGCGGCGTGCTCAACCAGATCACCGACAAGCTGACCTATCAGAACCCGAAGACGCTCGAGATCGAGCCGTGGATCGCCGAGAGCTGGACGGTCAATGCCGATGCCACCGAATACACGTTCAAGATCCGGCCGGGCGTCACCTTCTCCGACGGCACGCCGCTCGACGCCGCGGCCGTCGCGAAGAACTTCGACACGTACGGGCTCGGCAACAAGGCGCTGAAGCAGCCGGTTTCCGAAGTCATCACCAACTACAAGGGCAGCGAGATCGTCGATCCGCTGACCGTCAAGTTCTTCTTCACCAAGCCATCGGTCGGCTTCCTGCAGGGCACGTCGGTGATCGGCTCCGGCCTCGTCTCGCTGAAGACGCTGGCCCTGCCCTTCGACGCGCTGGGCGACGCCACCAAGATCATCGGCTCGGGCCCCTTCGTGGTGAAGAGCGAGGTGCTCGGCCGCGAACTCGTGATGGAGGCCCGCAAGGACTATAAATGGGGCCCGGCCAAGCTCGCCCACCAGGGTCGCGCCAATCTCGACGGCATCAAGTATGTCGTGACGCCCGAGGACAGCGTGCGCATCGGCGCGCTGCTGGCGAGCCAAGCCCACGTCATCCGCCAGGTGCAGGCCTATGACGAGAAGCAGGTGCAGTCGAAGGGCTACATCATCTATGCCGCCTCGACGCGCGGCGTGAACAACACGGTCGTGTTCCGGCCCGACAATCCCCTCGTCTCCGACATTCGCGTGCGCAAGGCACTGCTGCACGCGACCAACGCCAAGGAGATCGTGGCCACGCTGTTCTCGGCCAACTATCCGCAGGCCAAGTCGATCATCGCCTCGACCGCGCAGGGCTATGTCGACCAGTCGGCCAAGCTCGCCTATGACCCGGCGCTGGCTGCCAAGCTGCTCGACGAAGCCGGCTGGACGATCGGACCGAAGGGCTTGCGCCAGAAGGACGGCAAGGAGCTGGTGCTCCAGGCCTACGAGTCGCCGCCGCAGCCGCAGAACAAGGAGTCCCTGCAGCTCGTCGCCCAGCAATGGGCCAAGGTCGGCGTGAAGCTGAACGTGCTGGCGGGAGATGCCGGCAGCAGGGTTACCGACAGTCTCGATCCTATGAAGACGCCCGTGGCCCCCGCCATGGT
>JAGNNA010000292.1 GCA_017990895.1 Reyranella sp. | reverse complement strand
GGTGATCCTGCCCGGTCGCCGCGGCGCGCCACGATTTCACGAAACGCTTGGCGATGTCGCGCTCGCGGCGGCTGTAAACTTGGGTGTCGACGGTAATGCAGAACGCATCGTAGCCGGCGTCCATCGCCTCCTTCACCCGGTCCGCGACCCAGGCATCGTCGCCCCGCACGTAGAGCTGATAGATCTTGGGACCCGCGCCGCCCTTCACGATGTCCTGAAGCTTGAGGGTGGTCACCGAGCTGATCAGCATCGCGACATTGCTCGCCCCCGCCCCTTGCGCGACGGTGATGCCGCCGCCGGCCTCGAAAGATTCCAGCGAACCCACGGGCGCCAGCATCACGGGCAGGCGAATCTTCTTTCCGAGAATTTTGGAAGACGGATCGATCGTCGAAACGTCGCGCAGCACGCGCGGCTTGAAGGCGATCGTGTCGAGGGCCAGCCTGTTGCGACGCAGTGTGGTCTCGGTCTCGGTACCGCCGATCAAATAGTCCCAGATGTTCGGATTGAGCCTGATTTTCGCCGCTTTTACGATCTCGTGTAGCGTTACGAAGTCGCTCTCAAGGCCGCTGGTCATCGTTCCCTCGAATCTTCCAATTTCAATGGTTTTCTTGCGCGTCTCCTGCCTCACGTCAACGTGGCGTCACATGCGGCGGCGAGCATTGACGATGGCACTTCTGGACGATTTTATCGCCGCCGGGCAGCCGCCCGGCGCAATCCGCGGGGACGGCCTGCTGTCGCGCAGGCAATCGGTGAAGGACCAGAGATGAACAGACGCGTTTTCACGGCAGCACTGGTCTTCGGATGGATGGCGGGGCCGGTTTTCGCCGCCGATCCCGTGCCGGCGCTCAGGGAAACGCCAATGTTCGCCGACCAGGTGAAATCCGGCGCCCTGCCCCCGGTCGACAAGCGCGTCCCCCGGCCGCCGTGGGTCGTGAAGCATTTCGCGGGCGGCGACGGTCCCGGCCAGCAGGGCGGTCAGCTCAACATTCTGGTGGCCAGCGCGCGCGATACGCGCCTGATGACCGTGTTCAGCTACACCCGCCTCATCGTCTACGACGACAAGTTCAAGCTGAAGCCCGACATCCTCGAGAGCTACGAGGAGAAGGACGGCCGCGAATTCACGTTCAAGCTGCGCGCCGGCCACAAATGGTCCGACGGCCATCCCTTCACGACCGAGGACTTCCGCTTCTTCTGGGAGGACGTCGCAAACAACAAGGACCTCTCCTCGGGAGGGCCCAATGTCGAGCTCCTGGTCGACGGACAACCGCCCCGGGTCGAGATCATCGATCCGCTCACCATCAAGTACACGTGGGACAAGCCCAACCCCTACTTCATCGAAAGCCAGGCGCGCGCCGCGCCCCTCTTCCTCTTCCGGCCTGCCCACTACCTGAAGAAGTTCCACGCCAAGTACACGCCCGAAGCCGAGATCCTGAAGTCCGCGCGGGGGGGCCAGCAGAGCTGGGTGTCGATCTACCGCCGCCTGGACGTGATGTACGCCAACGACAACATCGATCTGCCGACGCTGAACCCCTGGGTCGGCACGACCGCGTCGCCGGCCCAGCGCTTCGTCTACCTGCGTAATCCCTACTATCACCGCATCGACGAGAAGGGGCAGCAACTCCCCTACGTCGACCGGGTGATCTTCACGGTGGCGGCCGCCAACCTGGTGCCGGCCAAGGCAGGCCTCGGCGAGGCCGACCTGCAGCCGCGCTATCTCAACATGCGCGACTACACCTTCCTGCAGAAGAGCGCGCAGACCTCGGGCATGAACGTGCGCTTGTGGGAGGCGGGCTCGGGCTCGCAGCTCGCGCTCTATCCCAACCTCAATGCCAACGACGCGGAATGGCGCAAGCTCATGCGCGACGTGCGTTTCCGCCGGGCGCTCTCGCTGGCGATCGACCGCGAGGAACTCAACCAGGTCGTCTATATCGGGCTCGCCAAGCCGTCGAACAACACGATCATGGAGCGCTCGGAGCTGTTCAAGCCCGAGTACGCGACCAAGTGGGCACAGTACGATCCCAAGCTCGCCAACAAGCTGCTGGACGAAATCGGCCTCACGAAGAAGGACAGCCAGGGCATCCGCCTGCTGCCCGACGGCCGGCCGGCAACAATCGTCGTCGAGCATGCCAGCGAGGAGACCGAGGACAACGACGCGCTCGCGCTGATCGCGGACGGCTGGAAGAAGATCGGCATCAAGATGCTGACCAAGCCGCAGACCCGCGACAACTTCCGGCTTCGCACCTCGTCGGGTGAAGCCATCATGACGGCATTCGCCGGCGCGGTGACGGCGGTTCCGACGCCCAATACCAGCCCCAAGGAGTTCGCGCCGACCATGCTGGGCGGCCTGCAATGGGCGCGCTGGGGCATGTTCGTGGAGTCCAAGGGCAAGCAGGGCGAAAAGTGCGACCTGGAATCGGCCTGCAAGCTCCTCGACTACGTCAAGGAATGGGAAACCGGCACCACCGAGGAAGACCGCCGTAAGGCTTGGGACAAGATCCTCGCCACCAATGCCGACGAGGTCTTCTCGATCGGCACCGTCAACGGCGTCCGCCAGCCGATCGTGGTGGGCCCAAAGGTGCGCAACGTCCCGAAGGAAGGCTACTACGCCTGGGATCCGGGCGGTTACATCGGTCTCTACCAGCCGGACACCTTCTGGATCGCGCAGTAGGGATCCGACGCAAACCGAAAGGCCCCTCATCCGAGGGGCCTTTTTCCTGCTACCACGTGTCGATGTTCGGCCGTTTCTTGTGGCTGTGCGGCGGCCGCGGCTTGGCTTCGAGCAGGGCCGTGGCGATCCAGCGCCGCGAATCGGCGGGATCAATCACCTCGTCGACCTCGAAATAGGTCGCGGTGCTCAGCGCCTTGCCGCGCGCATAGGCGGCCGCGACCATCTTGTCGAACAGCGCGCGCCGTTCGGCCGGATCGCTCACCGCCTCGAGTTCCTTGCGGAAGCCGAGCTTCACGGCGCCTTCCAGCCCCATGCCGCCGAATTCGCCGGTTGGCCAGGACAGCGCGAAGACCGGCGCATGGAAGGAACCGCCCGCCATCGCCTGCGCGCCCAGCCCGTAGGCCTTGCGCAGCACGATGGTGCCGAACGGCACGGTGAGGTTCGCGCCTGTCACGAACAGCCGCGAGCAGTGACGGACCAGGGCGGTCTTCTCGATCTCGGGCCCGACCATCATGCCCGGCGTGTCGCAGAGGAACAGGATCGGAATGTCGTAGGCGTCGCAGAGCTGGAGAAAGCGCGCGGCCTTGTCCGACCCGTCGCTGTCGATGGCGCCCGCCAGATGCACCGGGTTGTTGGCCACGATGCCGAGCGGCTTGCCCTCGATGCGCCCGAAGGCCGTCACCATGCCGGGCCCGAAGGCGCGGCGCACTTCCAGCACCGAGTCCTCGTCGCACAACGTGGCGATCACGTCGCGCACGTCGTAGACGCGCAGCCGGTTCTCCGGGATGGCGCGTCGCAGCAGGCGCTGGTCGGCCGCGCGCCATTCCGGCAACGCGCCCTGGAAGTAGGAGAGATACTTCTTGGCGACCGCGACCGCCTCGGCTTCGTCCTCGACGGCGATGTCGACCACTCCGTTGGGGACCTGCACGTTCATCGGCCCGACTTCCTCGGGCGAAAAGACGCCGAGGTTGCCGCCCTCGATCATCGCCGGGCCGCCCATGCCGATCGTCGAGTTCCTGGTGGCGATCACCACGTCGCAGCAGCCCAGGATCGCGGCATTGCCGGCGAAGCAGCGGCCCGAATTGATGCCGACCAGCGGCGCGACACCGCTCAGCCGGCCGAAGATGTGGAAGGCCATGGTATTGAGCCCGGCCACCGACTGCACGTCGATGTCGCCCGGCCGGCCGCCGCCGCCCTCGGTGAAGAAGACCAGAGGAATGCGCTGCTTCTCGACGATCTCGAACAGCCGGTCTTTCTTGTGGTGGTTGTTCTTGCCCTGGGTCCCGGCCAGGACCGTGTAGTCGTAATGCGCGATGGCAACCCGACTGCGCTCGGGCCCGAACAGCGAACCGTTGACCCGGCCGATCCCGGTGATCAGCCCGTCGGCCGGCGTCTTCTCGATCAGGTCCTCGACCGTGCGCCGCGTGCGCTGGCTGGCGATCGCGAAGGCACCGTACTCGACGAAGCTGTTGGGATCGACGAGGTCCTCGAGGTTCTCGCGGGCCGTCCGCTGATTGGTCTTGCGCCGCCGTGCCACCGATTCGGGCCGCTTCTCGTCCAGCGTCAGGGCACGCCGTTCGAAATACTCCGCTAGATCGGGGCGCACATGATCGAGGTCGATCGCCTCCTCAACCGCCATCCCCTTCACCTCGACATCGGCCTCCTCGACGAACAGCAGCGAATGACCCTCGTAGACCGTCTCGCCGGCCTCGACCGCGATGCGCCGCACATAGCCGCGCACCGGGCTGCGGATCTCGTGCTGCATCTTCATGGCGTCCATGACCAGCAGCGCCTGGCCCGCCGCGACCGCGTCGCCCTCCTTCACCGACAGGCTCACGATGGTGCCCTGCATCGGTGCCGGCACCGCGACCGTGCCCTCCGGCGCATCGCTCTGGGCACTGGACGAAGCCGTTTCCAACCTGGTCTTGCCGAAGGCCAGCACCGCCAGCGGATCGACATTGTCGACGCGCGCACCGACCTGCCGGGCCGACGAGGCGGCCGGAGCCGCCGCTTCGAAGTAGAGACCGGCCTTCAGCTTGCCCGCCGCCTCGATCAACGATGCGGCCTGCTCGTCGACGAAGCGCGTATGGATCTTGTCGGCCCGGAAATCGGGATGCGCGATCAACGCGCGCAGGAAGGCGATGTTCGAGGGCGCGCCTTCGTGCCGGAACGCTGCCAGCGCCCGCTCGGCCCGCTGCAGCGCGCCGCCGAAATCGGCCGCGTGCACGATCACCTTGGCCAGCAGCGAGTCGAAGTTCGGATTGGTGCGATAGCCCGCATAGCCATAGGTGTCGACACGGATGCCCGGCCCCGACGGAGGCTCGAACGAGGTGAGCGTGCCGCCCCCCGGCCTGGCCGAGCCATCGGCCGTCATGGTCTCCATGTTCACGCGGAGCTGGATGGCGTGGCCGCGCGGCGAGGCCTTCGTGATGCCCGTGTCATCGAGCGGCGCCCCACCCGCCAGACGCAGCTGCGTCTTCACGAGATCGACGGCCCACACTTCCTCGGTGACAGTGTGCTCGACCTGCAGGCGCGGATTGGCCTCGATGAAGCAGAAGAAATCCGGCGCCGCATCATCGACCAGGAATTCGAAGGTGCCGAGGCTGCGATAGTTCACCGCCTTCGCCATTTTCACGGCCGAGTCGACGATCTGATCGCGCATGGCCTCGGCGAGGTTCGGACTGGGCGCCAGTTCGACGATCTTCTGGCTGCGGCGCTGGATCGTGCATTCGCGCTCGCCGAGCGCGGCGATGCCACCGTGGCCGTCACCCACGATCTGCACCTCGATGTGGCGCGCCCGGGCGATCAGCCGCTCGGCATAGAGGGCGCCGTTGCCGAAGGCCGCCTGCGCTTCGGCCGACGCGCGCGCGAAGGCCTCTTCGATCTCGCTTTCCTGGGTCACGATGCGCATGCCACGCCCGCCACCGCCCGCGATCGCCTTGATGACGATGCCGGCCTTGCGATGCTTGGCGAAGAAGGCCTTCACGCCCGCCGCGTCGACCGCACCGTCGGTGCCCGACAGGACCGGCGCCCCGTTTTTGCCGGCATGGGCCCGCGCACGGGCCTTGTCGCCGAACAGGTCGAGCTGCTCGGGCGTGGGGCCGACGAACACCAGCCCTGCGTCGGCGCAGGCTTTCGCGAAGGCGGCATTTTCCGACAAGAAGCCGTAACCCGGATGCACGGCGTCGCAGCCCGCCTCCCTGGAGGCCGCAAGGACACCGGCAATGTCGAGATAGGCCGCTGCGCCACGCCCCTTGAGCGGCCGCACTTCGTCGACCCGGCGCACGTGGAGGGAGGTCGCGTCGTCCTCCGAATGGATGCCCACGGTTACGATGCCGAGTTCGGCAGCGGCCTGGGCGATGCGGATGGCGATCTCGCCGCGGTTGGCGATCAGGAGTTTCTTGAGCATGTCGGCGTGGGGTAGAACCCCCTCCATGTCGAAAAGGCTGCTCATTGTGGCGCACGCCCCGTCGGAGAACACGCTTTCCCTGCGTGACGCTGTGGAACGCGGCGCGCGCAGCGAAACGGGGATCGACGTCCGGGTGATCGCGCCGCTGCAGGCCGGCCCGGAAGACGTGCTGGCCGCCCAGGCCGTGATCCTCGGCACCACCGAGAACCTCGGTTACATGAGCGGCGCCCTGAAGGATTTCTTCGACCGCAGCTACAATGCCTGTCTGGAGAAGACGCAGGGCATGCCCTGCGCCCTCTATATC
>JAGNNA010000026.1 GCA_017990895.1 Reyranella sp. | reverse complement strand
CCTTGTAGATGATCGAGTAGTAGCGGATGTCGACCTTGTCGCGCTTGGCGATCTCGCGCGCCTGCGGGTTCGCACGCACGTTGAAGCCGATGATCAGCGCGCCCGACGCCTTGGCCAGCGTCATGTCGGCTTCGCTGATGCCGCCGACGCCGCTGTAGACGACCCGGGTGACGACCTTCTCGGTGCCGAGGCGGCCCAGTGCACCGGCCAGCGCTTCCGCCGAGCCCTGCACGTCCGCCTTGATCAGCACCGGCAGTTCCTTGGCCGTGCCCTCGCGGATGCCCTTGATCATCTCCTCGAGCGTGCCGCGGCCGCCTGCGGCGCGCGCCAGTTCGAGCTGGCGATCGCGACGCGCGCGGAAGTCGGAGATCTCGCGCGCCCGTGCTTCGCTTTCGACGACGTGGAATTCGTCGCCGGCCTGCGGCGTGCCGGACAGGCCCAGGACCTCGACCGGGAAGGCCGGACCTGCATGCTCCACGGCCTGGCCATGATCGTCGACGAGGCGACGCACGCGACCCCAGACCGAGCCGGCGACGAGAATGTCACCGACCGTGAGGGTACCACGCTGGACCAGCACGGTGGCGACCGAGCCGCGGCCCGGGTCGAGCTTGGCTTCGATCACGACGCCATCGGCGGCGCGCTCCGGATTGGCCTTGAGCTCGAGAACCTCGGCCTGCAGCAGGATGGCTTCCTCGAGCTTGTCGAGGTTCATCCGCTTGGTGGCCGAGACCTCGATCGACTGGATGTCGCCGCCCAGCGCCTCGACCTGGATCTCCTCGCGCAGCAGCTCGTTATGGACGCGGCTCGCGTCCGCGCCCGGCTTGTCCATCTTGTTGACGGCCACGATGATCGGCACGCCCGCCGCCTTGGCGTGGGCGATCGCCTCCTTGGTCTGCGGCATGACGCCGTCGTCGCCGGCCACCACCAGCACGACGATGTCCGTCACCTTGGCGCCGCGGGCACGCATGGCGGTGAACGCCTCGTGACCCGGCGTGTCGAGGAAGGTGATCTTCTGCCCCGATGGCAGAGTCACCTGATAGGCGCCGATATGCTGCGTGATGCCGCCGGCTTCGTGCGCCGCCACGTCGGTCGCGCGCAGCGCGTCGAGCAGCGATGTCTTGCCGTGATCGACGTGACCCATGATCGTGACGACCGGCGGACGCGGAGCCAACGACCCTTCCGAGTCCGGAACATCGGCAAGTCCGGTCTCGACGTCGCCTTCGGTGACGCGCTTGGAGCGGTGGCCCATCTCCGTCACGACCAGTTCGGCCGTGTCGGCATCGATCGCCTGGTTGATGGTGGCCATCACGCCCATGCGCATCAGCGTCTTGATGACGTCCGCACCGCGCTCGGACATGCGCGCCGCGAGCTCCTGGACGGTGATCGACTCGGGGATCGTGACTTCGCGATAGACCTTCTGCTGCGGCTCGCTGCCGAACTGCTGGCGACGCTCGCGCTCCAGGCGACGGCGCTGCTGCGCCACCGACCGGCTGCGGAAGTCGTTCTCGCCGGCGACGGCACGGCCGACGTCGACCTTGTCGTTGCGGCGCTTCGGCGCCTCGCGACGCGCACCCGTCGGCTGTACGGGACGCTTGACGACCACCGGAAGCCGCGGCGGCGGGCGGCTTGCAGGGGACGGGGCCGGCCGACGAAGCGGCGCAGCCGGGGCCGCCGGCGTGGGGGCCACGGGCGGCGGTGCCGGGCGGGCACTGATTTCCTGGGTCTGACGAGCGATCGGGGTTTCCGGCGCAGCCGTCGAGGCCTGGTCGAGACGCTTCTGGACGAGCGCGTCGGCCTTGCGCTTGACCTCTTCCTCAGCCTTCTTGCGCGCCTCTTCCTCGGCCAGGCGCTTGCGATGCTCCTCGTCGGCCTTCTGGCGGGCCTCTTCCTCGATCGCGCGACGGCTCGCCTCCTCGGCGGCGCGCTTGCGCGCGATTTCGGCGTCGCGATTGGCGTCGACCAGAGCACGGGCGCGCGCTTCCTTCTCTTCCTCGGTCAGGGTGCGCAGCACGATGCCGCGACCGCCGGTCGTTCCGGGGCGGACAGGGCCGGAGGAACGGCCGGGGGCCGGTGCCGAGCCGCGGCCAGGAGCCGATGCGGGCGCGCCGCTTCCGCCGCTACGCAGGTTCAGGGTGCGGCCGGCCGGAGCCGGGGGAGCGGCCGCCGGCTTCGGCGGCTCGGGGGCCGGCGCGGGCGCCGCCGCAGCGGGCGCAGCCGGCGTGGCGGGCGTCGTCCCAGCGCGCTTCACCGGCTTCTTGACCTCGACCGTCACCGCGCGCGTACGCCCGTGCGAAAACTTCTGGCGCACCTGCGTCGCGTCTGCCTTCGACGCCGCGCCCGTGCGCGTGGTCGAGAGGGTCAGCGGCTTGGTCGTCTTGTTCTGTTCGTTCTGTTCCGTCATGTCGGCTGTTGTCCTTGGTCCGCCCCGGCCCGTCAACCGGCGCCGTTCAGCCGGAAGCTGCGCCAGCGCGCCGCTCCGACAGAAATTCGTTCAATGAAGGCCCCGCCCGCATCATCGCGCGCGATCGCCACGTAGACTGCCTGTTCGCGGCCGAAAATTCCGCCCAGCGCAGCCGCATCACCCAGCCGCTCGAGCGGCAGGCCGGTCGCCCGCAGCTTCTGCAACCCATCGCCTTCGGCCTCGTCTGCAACGACGAGAAGCCCTGCCTGTCCGCGGCCGATCATCTGCTCGACCTTCACGAAGCCCGCAACCGCGCGCCCCGCGCGGCGCGCCCGGCCGAGATCGGCCAAGGCTCTTTCGAGCAACAGCCGCTCGACCCGGTCGACGAGTTCCGCCGACGCCTTCACCGGCGCACGCGCCGCCCTAGAGAACAGCTTCTTCTCGACCGCCCGTTCGAGCGCCGCACGCTCGGCCCGCACCCACATGCCGCGTCCCGGCAGCTGTCGCGCCAGATCGGGTACGACCTCGCCCTCCGGACCCACGACGAACCGGATCATCATCTCCGGCGCGCCTTCGACACCGGTGGCGATGCAGGTGCGCATCGGGCCGGTTGGAGGTGCCGAGAGATGGGGTTCGCTCATGGCGAAGGCAAGGGTCAAGAGTGTCTTCTCCCGTCAGGCCTTCGCCGCTTCGTCGGCCGGTGCGGCCTCGTCGGCGAACCAGTGCTCGCGCGCCTTCATGATGATGGCGTTGGCGGCGTCGTTATCCATGGTGCTCTCGCCCACGATCTCGCGCAGCTCGTCAGAGGCGAGGTCGGCCAGGTCGTCGAGCGTCTTCACGCCCGCTTCGCCCAGCGCCACCACCATCGGCAGGGTCAGGCCCTCGGCGTTGGCCACGTCCTCGGAGACGCCCAGCGACGCCAGGCGCTCGGCCAGCTCGGCGTCGCGCTTCTCGAGATACTCGCGGCCGCGACGCTGCAGCTCGGTAGCGATCTCCTCGTCGAAGCCCTCGACCGTGGCCAGGTCCTCGACAGCCGCCTCCGATACGTCCTCGACGGTCGCATAGCCTTCGGCGACCAGCAGGTGGGCGATCACGTCGTCGACGTCGAGCGTGGCCTTGAAGAGTTCGGTGCGCTCGCGTGTGTCCTTCTGGCGGCGCTCGCTCTCCTCGGTCTCGGTCATGATGTCGATTTCCCAGCCGGTGAGCTGGGAGGCGAGCTTCACGTTCTGGCCGCGGCGACCGATCGCCAGGCTGAGCTGATCGTCGGGGACCACCACCTCGGTCTTGTTCTTTTCTTCGTCCATCAGCACCTTGCTGACCTCGGCCGGGGCCAGCGCGTTGACGATGAAGTTCGCCGTGTCGTTCGACCACGGGATGATGTCGACCTTCTCGCCCTGCAGCTCCTGCACCACGGCCTGCACGCGGCTGCCGCGCATGCCGACGCAGGCGCCGATCGGGTCGATCGAGCTGTCATGGCTCAGCACGGCGATCTTGGCGCGGCTGCCGGGATCGCGCGCCACCGCCTTGATCTCGATGATGTTGTCGTAGATCTCGGGCACTTCCTGCGTGAACAGCTTGGCCATGAACTGAGGATGGCTGCGCGACAGGAAGATCTGCGGGCCGCGCGGCTCCTCGCGCACATCGAAGATGTAGGCGCGCACCCGGTCGTTTACGCGCAAGGATTCGCGAGGGATCGTCTCGTCGCGACGGATCACGCCTTCGGCGCGCTGCAGGTCGACGGTGATGTTGCCGTAGTCGACGCGCTTGACCACGCCCGACACGATCTCGCCGATGCGGTCCTTGAATTCCTCGTACTGGCGCTTGCGCTCGCTCTCACGCATGCGCTGCGTGATGACCTGCTTGGCGGTCTGGGCAGCGACGCGGCCGAAGTCGATCGGCGGCAGCTCGTCGGTCAGGAAGTCGCCGACCTGGGCCTCGGGATTGCGGCGCTGGGCATCGACCACCGAGACTTGGGTGTTCTCGTTCTCGATCACGTCGGCGACCTGCATGTAGCGCAGCAGCTTGATCTCACCGGTCTTGCGGTCGATCTCGGCGCGGATGTCGTGCTCCAGCCCGTACTTGGCGCGGCCGGACTTCTGGATGGCCTGCTCCATCGCCTCGAGGACTTCCTCGCGCTCGATGCCTTTTTCGCGGGCGACCATGTCGGCCACCTGCAGCATTTCGAGGCGCGGGATATCGGCTGTCGTCGCCATGTCTCTTCCCTCTTCCTTAAGCTCTAGCCAGTCCGTTCAGTGGGTCTGCCCGGCCGACCCTTCGGCGGCCAGACGGTGTTCTTCGATCAGGCGGTCCGTCAGTTCGAGCTTGGCACGGGTGATGGCCTCGAGCGGCACCGCCGCCTCCTTGCCGTCGTCCAGCCGCAGCCGGACGAGATCGCCCTCAAGCCCGAGCAGCGTCCCCTTGAAGCGGCGCCGCCCTTCCACCGGCAGGGCCGTCTCGAGGCGGGCGATGTGACCCGCCCAGCGCATGTAATCCTTGGGCCGGGTCAGCGGCCGGTCGATGCCCGGCGAGCTCACTTCCAGCGTGTAATTGCCGGGGATCGGATCCTCGACGTCCAGCACCGCCGACACCGCGCGCGACACGGTCGCGCAATCCTCGACGTCGAGCGAGCGTCCGTCGGCTGGCTCGATCATGAGCTGCAGGGTCCCGCCCTTGCTCATGGCGACGCGAACCAGCTCGAAGCCCATGCCGACGATGGTCGGGGCAACGATGTCTTCGATTCGACGCAGCAGATCGGTCACGCGGGCGGCACTTCTCGACGATTTGGGCGGCTGGGAGGTGGCCAAATGAAAAGAGCGGGTTTGCGGCCCACTCTTTTTCTTTGGTTCATCCCGTGAACCCGATGAGGATGCCGCGCATATAGGCTTCCGAATACCAACTGGCAAGGGATTCCAGCGGTTCCTATGCGGGGATCGGAAGTACCCTCTATATATAGTGGAAGCCAATCCTCCCCATTCAAATGGGGAGGTGCCCCGCAGGGGCGGAGGGGTCAGAATCCCGGTGAAGGGCGGCATAGATCGTGTCGAGGACCTCTTCGGTCCGACCCATCACGTCGTTGTTCCAGAAGCGCAGGATCTGAAAGCCCGCCGATTTCAAGAATCGGTCCCGGCGAACGTCGTATTCCAGGTTCTCCGCATGCTGACTGCCGTCGAGTTCGACGACCAGCATTCCATCGATACACGCAAAATCGCAGATGTAGAGACCGATCTGATGTTGTCGACGGAACTTGAAGCCTGCGACCTGACGGCGGCGTACTCGACTCCAGAGAAGACGTTCGGCATCGGTCGCATTTGTTCGCAGGCTTCGGGCGTATCGGCGCATGCACGCAGTTGGCCAATACATTTGGGAGAATGTATGGTCACCAACACCTCTTTAGCGCGCATGACCCCTCCGCCCCTTTGGGGCACCTCCCCATTTGAATGGGGAGGCAAGCCTTTCAGCGACGCCGCAGCCGAAGGAAGACGGGCTTGTGGCCGGCCAGCATCTTCTGCTCGTAGCGGGTCGCGGGCCAGTCGGCGGGGCGGCCGCGCCAGTCGGCAGGCCCCTCAGCCAGCCACTCGAAGGCGGGATGGCGGCAGGCATGCTCGACCATCCAGGGCAGGTAGCTCGGATCGTCGGTGGCGAGGCGCAGCTCGGCGCCTTGCTTCATCAACCGGGCCAGCACGTCGAGGTTGGAACGCTGCACGAAGCGGCGCTTATGGTGGCGGGTCTTGGGCCAGGGGTCGGGGAACAGCACGAAGGCGCGCGACAGCGACTGCGGCGGCAGCGCCTGCATCACGAAACGAGCGTCGTCGGTGAACAGCCGGACGTTGGATACGCCCGTCCGCTCGATATGAGCCAGGCACTTGGCGACACCGTTCACATAGGGCTCGCAGCCGATCAGCCCGACCGAGGGATGGTGTTCGGCCTGCCAGACGAGGTGCTCGCCGGCGCCGAAACCCACTTCCAGCCACACGCCATCGGCCGGCAGCGTGCCGCCGAACGCCTGCGCGAGATCGATCTTCGCAGAACTCTCGGCGACCTCGTTGTCGGGTGTGACGATGGGTTCGGCGGGCAGGGCGACGGCGAGGCGAGGCAGCAGCGTGTCGAGCAGCGACTGCTGCCCGGCCCGCAGTTTCTTGCCCCGTCGACGGCCATGCAGCGTGCGTCGGCGGGCTTCTTCCATGCGTTTTTCCTGAACGGCCCTACATGATCACGTCGATGAGGTACGGGCCCTTGTGCGCCATGGCGTAGGTGAGCTGCTTGGTGAGCTCCTCCAGATTGGTCGCCTTGCCGCTGGCCACGCCCATACCCTTCGCCAGGTCGGTGAACTGCAGGGTCGGCCGGTCGAGGGTCAGCATGTCGATGGCGCGCGGGCCGGGGTTGGCGGCGCCGACATCGGCCAGCTGGCTGTAGAGGATGTTGTAGGAGCGGTTCGAGAAGATCATCACGCAGACGTCGAGATTCTCGCGCGCCATCGTCCACAGCGACTGGATCGTGTACATCGCCGAGCCGTCGCCGATCATGCAGATGACCTTGCGATCCGGACAGGCGACGGCCGCACCGACGGCGACCGGACCGCCGAAGCCGATCGAGCCGCCCATGTTGTTCAGCCAGTCGTGCGGCGGGGCGCCGGCGCTGAACGGGAAGAAGCCGCGGCCCGTGGTGACCGATTCGTCGACCACGATGGCGCCTTCCGGCATCGTCGCGCCCAGCGCCTGGCCGAGCCCATCGAGCGTGAACTTGCCGGTCGGACGCTCCGGACGGCTCGGCTGGGCAACGCCCGCAGCCTTCTCGTTCATCGCATCGAGTTCCATCGCCAGCGCTTCGAGCGAGCCCAGGATATCGCCTTCGACGGGGCACAGGACGGTCGTCTCGCAGCCATCCGGCGTCAGCACCGACGGCTTGCCGGGATAGGCGAAGAAGGCGAACGGCGCCTTGGCGCCGCACAGCACCATCTGCTGCGTGCCCTTGAGCTGGGCCTGCGCCTGCTCGATCACGAAGTGCAGACGCAGCACCGGAATGCGGCCGGCGCCGCGCTCGATGCGCGCCGTGCCGCCGGCGCCCTGCACCTTGCAGCCCGTCTTGGCAGCGATCTTGCCGGCCAATTCCAGGCCGCGGGCGCGCAGCGCCCGGCCACCGATGAACAGCATCGAGTTGGGCTTCTTCAGCGCCTTGGCGGCCGCCACGATCGTCTCGTTGCTGGGTTTGGCCGGCGCCGGGGCAGCCGGCGTGTCGGCCACGCCCTCGGCTTCACCCCAGGCCGTATCGGCCGGCAGGATCAGGGTCGCGATCTGGCCCGGCGCCACGTTGGCGGCCTGGATCGCCAGAGCGCCGTCACCGGCCACCGTCTTGGAGGTCGGCGAGGTCTTCACCCAGTGCGAGAAGGGGCGCGCGATGCCTTCGATGTCGGCGGTCAGCGGCGTGTCGTACTTGATGTGATAAAGGGCGTGCTCGCCCACGATGTTGACCACACCCGAGCCTGCCTTCTTGGCGTTGTGCAGGTTGGCCGCCGCGTTGGCGAGGCCGGGACCGAGATGCAGCAGGGTCGAGGCCGGCTTGTCGGTCATGCGGTAGTAGCCGTCGGCCGCGCCCGAACAGACTCCTTCGAACAGGCCGAGCACGCAGCGCATGCCCTCGACCCGGTCGAGTGCACCGACGAAGTGCATTTCCGAGGTGCCGGGGTTGGCGAAACAGACCTCGACGCCGCCCTTGACCAAGGTGCGGACCAGACTTTCAGCTCCGTTCATCGACTCCCCCAACACGGATGATTCAAAATTCGGCGGCACCCTAGGCCACTCGCGCCGTTAACCCAAGGCTCTGCAATCGCCGCAGAATTCCTTGTTTCGACTGTTCTCACTTTATTCTCAACAGCTTGTTTGCTACGTTTGAAGCATTATTTGAATTCTTAAGTACGAAAGACTTTTCCATGAGCCATTCGGATGCCTCCGACAGCTCGGCCGACCCGCTTTTCGTCGTCGGCACCGATCTCGTCGAATTCGACCGCAGCGACCTGCCGATCTACGCCACGCCTCCCTCGCGCTGGGCGGAAGCTGGTGTCGACACCTTTACCTATGGCGCGCCGCTCGACCGGTTGTTCGGCGAGCCGGGCGAAGTCTTCATCGACGGCGTTCCGGGTCCCGGGACTGTCCTGCCGTCGATCGGGGAAGATGCCTTGGTCGTCCTCAGCGACCTGTCCGACGGCGCGATGCTGCCGACAGGCGAAGAGGCCGCCGCGTTGCACGAGAGCGCCGCCGTCTATGATTTCCGTGCCAATGCCCACGTCGTCGTACACGTTCAGGACGGCATCAACTGGGACCAGCCGGATGCCGGGTGGTCTTTCGACCACCACGGCTGATCCAGACTAGGCGGCATCCCCCAGCTCTAGCTGGACGAGGTTCATCCAGTAGGCTGCGCCGGTCGTCAAGATCTGGTCGTTGAAGTCGTAGAGCGGCGAATGCACGTTCTGGCAGCCGCCTTCGCCCGCGCCGCCGTTGCCGATCATGATGTAGGCGCCCGGCTTCTTCTCCAGCATGAAGGCGAAGTCTTCGGCCCCGGCGAGCGGCGAGGTGTTCGCCTCGACATGCTCGCGACCGACCGTCAGCGCCGCGGCCTCGACGGCGACCGCGGTCTGCTCGGCGGCATTGACCAGCGCCGGATAGCGGCGGTGATACCTGGAGATCGCCTCGCAGCCGCCGGCCTGCGCGATTCCCGACGCGACCTCGGCCAGCCGGCGCTCCAGCAGGTTGCGCACCTCGGCCGAGAAGCTGCGCGCGGTGCCCTTTACCAGCACCTCCGACGGGATCACGTTCGGCGAGCCCGGCGTGCCGGCCGCGATATGGCCGACGCTCAGAACCGCCGCCTGGCTCGATGGCACGTTGCGGCCGACGATGCCCTGCACGGCGACGATAAACTGCGCCGCCACGAAGGTCGGATCGGTGCCGCGATCGGGCATGGCGCCGTGGCCGCCGGTGCCCTTGAAGGTGACCTCCCAGCTGTCGGACGAGGCCAGCATCGCGCCGGTGCGGATGGCGAAGTGGCCGACCGGGAAGCCCGGCATGTTGTGCATGCCGTAGACCACGTCGCACGGGAACTTCTCGAACAGGCCCTCCTCGATCATCACGCGCGCGCCGCCGAGACCTTCCTCGGCGGGCTGGAAGATGAAATGTACCGTGCCGGCGAAGTCGGGCGCGGCCGCGAGCTGCTTGGCAGCGCCCAGAAGCATCGTCGTGTGCCCGTCATGGCCGCAGGCATGCATCTTGTTCGGGACCTGCGACACATAATCGAAGTCGTTCTTCTCCTGCAGGTGCAGCGCATCCATGTCGGCGCGCAGGCCGATCGTCTTCTGGCCCGGCCGGTTGCCCTTCAGCGTGCCCACGACGCCGGTCGTGGCGAGGCCGCGATGCACCTTGATGCCCCACGAGGTGAGCTTGTCGGCGACGATCTGCGCGGTCCGCTCCTCCTCGAAGGCGGTCTCGGGATGGCGGTGGATGTCGCGACGGATGGCGGTGAGATCGGCCAGATCGTCGGCGAGGAGATCGGGCGTGTAACGGGTCATGGTTGATCCTTTCGAGGCGCACAAGCTAGCCGGTCTCTCTTCCGACTCAACACCTTATCCGCCGCGGCCTCACGACCGGCATTGCCCTTCCCAGCGATAGGTGGTGGCCACACCCTTCACGACAGTCCATTCGACGAAGCATTGCTCGCGTTCCTCTCGAGCAGCCGCACCAGGCAGGTAGTAGAACTGCCCGCCGACGACCATGGCCGATCCGGCGGTCCCTGAGTACTTGACCGTCTGGTCCCGACGCCACTGGAGGACCTTCACGCCGGGCTCACTCTCCACGCTGCTGTCGGGAGGACGACGCATGGCGGTGATGAGCTGCGCCTCGCTGGTCCCTTCCATTGCCTTCAATGTGCGATCGAAGCCCGTCCCGCCTGTGCTTTGCGAACAACCCGCCACGGCCAGAAAGAGAATGAGATACGCGCCCAGTTTTCCCATCGTTCAACCTCGGTCGATAAAAATCAGTCGTCGCCGGAATCGGTCAGGGCCGTGACACGAAGGCGACGAAGCCTTCGTCATTCAACAAGCCGCGAACCGACCGGCCGAAAGCAAGCTGCCAAAGGGAACGGTACACGCCGAGAGTGGAGGACGTGATCGTCGCATAACCCCGCTGGGTGGTGGTGTAGCCCGGCGTGCTTTGTCCTCGTGCGAACACCTGCCATTCGATCGTCAGGGTCGCTTCGCCCGTCCCATCGGCCCAATTGTTGCGATTCACATTGGGGTAGCAGACGCTCATGGCCGAATGGGTGACGATCGCCACGATGCGATAGTCGGCGGCCGCCATCGAAGTATCCGTCGTGCCCGAAGCGTCGCCGCTTCGCACGTTTCGGTATCCCGCCTTGGCAAAGTCCTGCTGCAGGATGTTTGCGAGCAGCGGATCGGTCGGAGCGAAGCGCTGGCCAGCTGCATGTTCGCGGGAATTGCCGACGCAGGCAAGCCCGCTGGCCACCGTCACCAATTGCGGGCCCTGTCCCTTGTCTACGGCCTGTTAGTAGAAGAACGACCTGGTCTGCGCCACCGACGTCGCAGATTTCGGCGCCACGTCTGGCATGCTCTCGAGCTTCGGCGCTGTATTGCAGGCGGCCACTGAAACGAGCAACGCAATCATCACGGCAATTCTTGGCAACATCGATCGCTCTCCAGATGCGATTATCGGCCAACCCATACACGCTGGAAGAGTGAATATCGATCCCGGCGTGGCGGCGGCCCGGTTGTGCGCACCGCCGGCGTCCTGCAGAGTTCGCGGCTCCTCCATCGTGCGTGAACAGTCATGACAGAGTCCGCCGACGCATCGGGAGCCAGACCCCGCCTCTATCAGACGCCGTCCTCCTACTATTCGATGATCGCGCGGCTGGCGCTCGCCGAGGGCGGCATCGCGTACGAGCGCGTGTTCGTCGACATCCATTTCAGGATGAGCCAGCAGCAGCCGGACTATGTGAGGCTCAATCCGGGCATGACGGTGCCGACGCTGGTGCCGGCCGACCGCGTCCTGGTCGAGAGTCGCGACATTGCCGAATATGCGATCGGTCCTGCGATCGACGCCGAAACGAAAGCCTGGCTCGACCTGCATTATGGCTATCCGATCGAGGAACTGACCTTCGGCGGCATCCTCGCCCGCAATCCGCTGGCGCGGATCATGATCCCGAAGCGGCTGGAAGCGGCCCGGCGCCAGCTTCTCGCCCACGCCGCCCGAACTCCCGATCTGGCTTCCATCTACGAGGCGCGCGCCAAGGTGTTCGCTGGGCGGATCAAGGCGTTCGAACCGGACGCCGTCGTCGCGCTTTCGCAGCGGCGCCGCGCTGAAGCCATCGGGTTCATGGACAGGCTCGAGCAAACGCTGCGTGACGGCCGCCCGGTGCTGGTCCCGCCCTCCTATGGCGTCGCCGACGTCGTCTGGACGGTGTTCCTGGGACGCATGGAGTTCGCCGGCCTCGGTGACGAGATTCCGAAGCGCCCGGCGCTGGCGCGCTACTGGGCCGCCATGCGGGCGCGTCCCAGCTTCCCTGCGGCCGACATCTGGACCAAGTTCCATATCAGCCGCCTGATCGGCGGAATCCTGGGCATCGGCAGGGGCTGAGCGACGGATCGCCCCGCAGTGGCCCGGGGGGTGGCGCCTGTGGGCGCAACGCGGTAAAGCCGCGCCGCCATGATCCTTTTCCCCGCGATCGACCTCAAGGACGGCAAGTGCGTGCGCCTTCTCCGCGGCGACATGCAGCGTGCCACCGTGTTCAACGACAGCCCGGCCGCCCAGGCCAAGGCCTTTGCCAATGCCGGCTGCGAATGGCTTCACCTGGTCGACCTCAACGGCGCGGTCGAGGGCCATCCGGTCAACCGCGCGGCGGTCGAGAGCATCCTGAAGGACGTCGAGGTGCCGACCCAGCTGGGCGGCGGCATCCGCACCATCGAGAGCATCTCGCAGTGGTTCGACGCCGGCGTGCAGCGGATCATCCTGGGTACCATCGCGGTCAAGGAGCCGGGCTTGGTGAAGGCCGCCTGCAAGCAGTGGCCGGGCCGGATCGCCGTCGGCATCGATGCCCGCGACGGCGTGGTCGCGGTCGACGGGTGGACCAAGCAGAGCACGGTGCGGGCGCTCGATCTCGCGCTGCGGTTCGAGGATGCCGGGGTTGCGGCCATCATCTACACCGACATCGACCGTGACGGCGCCATGGGCGGGGTCAATGTCGACGCCACGGTGACGCTCGCCCAGCACCTCACCACGCCGGTCATCGCCTCGGGCGGCGTCAGCTCGCTGGACGATTTGCGCGAACTGCGCCCGACCGAGGAGTTCGGCATCGTCGGCGCCATCGTCGGCCGCGCGCTCTATGACGGTCGCGTGACGGTGCCCGACGCGATCCGCGTCCTTAAGGGCGAGTGACGCCGCCATGCTCAAAGTCCGCATCATCCCCTGCCTCGACGTCAAGGACGGCCGGGTCGTGAAGGGCGTGCAGTTCGTCGGCCTGCGCGATGCCGGCGATCCGGTCGAGCAGGCCCGCATCTATGACGCGGCCGGCGCCGACGAGCTCACCTTCCTCGACATCACGGCCAGCCACGAGAATCGCGACACCATCCTGGACGTCGTCGGCCGGACGGCGGAGCAGTGCTTCATGCCGCTGACCGTGGGCGGCGGCGTGCGCCAGGTCGAGGATATCCGCCGGCTGCTGCTGGCCGGCGCCGACAAGGTCTCGATCAACTCGGCCGCGGTGGCGCGGCCGGAGTTCGTGCGCGAGGCGGCCGAGAAATACGGCGACCAGTGCATCGTGGTGGCGATCGACGCCCGCAGCAGCGGTCCCGGCAAATGGGAAGTCTTCACCCATGGCGGCCGCAAGGGCACCGGCCTCGATGCCGTCGACTGGGCGCGCCGCATGGCGGAGTCGGGCGCCGGCGAGATCCTGCTCACCTCGATGGATCGCGACGGCACCAAATCGGGCTTCGATCTCGAGCTGACCCGCGCAGTGTCGGATGCCGTGCCGGTGCCTGTCGTGGCCTCGGGCGGCGTCGGCACGCTCGATCATCTGGTCGACGGGGTAACGAAGGGCGGGGCCTCGGCGGTGCTGGCCGCCTCAATCTTCCATTTCGGCGAATTCACCATCGCACAGGCGAAGGAACATCTCGCGCGCGCGGGCGTTCCGGTGCGGCAAGTCTCGCGCGCCGCGTGATTTTCGCGTAATGTTCCGGACGCCCGCTCAAGAGGCGCGTTCAAGTGTTCGATCGCCTGTCCCCCGAGGCGACGGAGTTCCCGGATGGCGAAGAAGAAAAAAGCCAAGAAGGCCACGCGGCCGAGCATCGTGACGATCGACGAGCACGTGCTCGACCGTCTCTATCTCGTGATCGACAGCCGCAAGGGCGCGGATCCGGAGACTTCCTACACGGCACGCCTGTTCAGCCGCGGCCGCCAGCAGATCGCCAAGAAGCTCGGCGAGGAAGCGGTCGAGGCACTGATCGAGGGCATCCAGGGCGACAAGCCCAAGCTGATCGCCGAAAGCGCCGACATGCTCTACCACCTTCTCACCCTGTGGGCCGCCGTCGGCGTGAAGCCGAAGTCGGTATGGGACGAACTCGCCCGCCGCGAGGGTCTCTCCGGCATCGCCGAGAAAGCGTCACGCAAGCGGTAGCGATCTGTCGTCCTGAGCGCAGCGAAGGATCTAACGCCAGCTACGGAGTACTTTGGTCGTTCCGCTAGGTCCTTCGCTGCGCTCAGGACGACAGGTCCTAATGCGGCGGCATCGGGATGAAGATCGGCGGCGTGCGGGTCGATTTGCTGCGCGCCTTGATGTCCTCGTCGTTGGCGCCGTGCGGCTTTAGATAGACATAGTAAGGCGTGCGGCGTTCGACGACGTCGTTGCCGGGCTGGGCCTTCTCGCTGACCAGCAGGTCGGACTGGATGCGGACATGCATGTAGCCCGGGATCAGTTCGGCCCAGTTCTGGACGTCGGGCGTGAAGATGACGTCGAACGTGTAGCCGTCCACCAGCTTCACGACGCCCCAGCTCACGCCGTCGGCCGGCCGTGACGGCACCTGCTTCCAGACCATGCCGGCCTGCACGTAGACCGCAACGGCGTTCAGCATGACGTAGAGCGGTCCCGCCGGGCTGGTGTTCTGCAGGAAGAGCGTCATGCGGTAGGACTTGCCGTCAGGCTCGTAGGAGATTCCCTTCAGCTCGACATAGAGCGAGCGCGTCGCGGTGTTCTCGAGCAGCAGCCTGGCCTGCCGTGCCTCGCGCAGCGCGCGGGCCTGGTACAGGCCGACAGCCGCATCGATCGCGAAGCCCGTCAGCAGCAGCATGACGACGCCGACCAGCACCGGTGAGCGCCAGAGGTCGAAGCGCCGGCCCAGCTTCACGGCGACATTGGCCGGCGCGTCGAGTTTGCGCGGCGCGGCCTCGCGCAGCTCGTTCAGCAGTCCCGGAGCGGCAGGCGCATCGCCCGGAGCCGGCGCGGCGCCCAACCGTCGCCGCAGCACGCGCACTTCCGACTGCTCCGCAGCGAGCTGGCGGCGCAGATCGGCGATCAGCGCGTCCTTGTCGGTCTCGGTCGGCGGAACGCTCATGCGACGATCGCGCCATGGGCGATGTGCACGATCTGCTCGGCCTGCTCGGCCAGCGCCAGATTGTGCGTGACAAGGATGAGGGTCGTGCCGCGCTCACGGTTGACCGCCAGGAGCTCGTCCATGATCTCGATCTCGGTCCGCTCGTCCAGATCCGAGGTCGGCTCGTCGGCCAGGATCAGCACCGGCTCGTTGATCAGGGCACGCGCGATCACCGCCCGACGCTGCTCACCGGCCGAGACCTCCGACGGATAGGCATCGAGATGGTCGCCCAGCCCCATCTGACCGAGCAGCGCCGCCGCCCGGGTATAGGTCGCGGACGATCTGCCGCCGCCGCCGAGCATCGCCGGCAGGGCGACGTTGTCGACCAGGCGCAAGGTCGGCAGCAGGCTCGCGAACTGGAAGACGTAGCCGATTCGTTTGTTGCGGAATGCCGCCAGCGCGTTCTCCGACAGGCTCCAGATGTCGGTGCCCTCGACCGTCACCTGCCCCTGCGAGGGCCGGCTGAGGCCGCCGATCATGGCCATCAGGGAGGACTTGCCAGAGCCGGAACGACCGATGATGGCGGCGTAGCGTCCGGCCGCGATCTCGAGGTCGATGCCGGCCACGGCCGCCACTTCGCCCCGTTCGGTGACATAGTCCTTGCGCAGGCCGCGGCAGCTGAGCATCGCCTAGCCCTCGCCGCGCACGAGTTCGTAGGGATCGCGGCGGCTGGCACGCCAGGCCGGATAGAGCGAGCCCAGGGCGCCGATGATCGAGGCCATCACCACCGCCCCCACCGCGACGATCACCATGCGCGGCCCGTCGAGCCAGACGAAGGGAACGCCGATATTCTCGAGGTAGTAGACCAGCGAGCGCTCGTAGAGGCGCATCACCAGGACGCCCAGCGCCACGCCCAGCACGCCGCCGGCGCCAGTGGCGATCACCGCCTCGATGACCATCATGCCCACGATCTGCCCACGCCGGGCGCCGATCGCCTTGAGGAGGCCGAGCTCGCCGCGCCGTTCGGTGACGATCGCCGAGAAGAGCACGCTGACCATCAGCGCGGTGCTGGCGAACATCAGCACCATCAGCGCGAGGATGCCGTTCAGCAGCGCGGTCAGCCCCTGGCGGATCCCGCTCATGGTCGAATCGCCGCTCACGACCTTGACCCCTTTAAGGGTCGAGAGAATGGCGAAACGCGCCTGCAACGGCGTGGCGCCCGGCGCCAGCTCGACGAGAAAGCCGCTCACCTTGCCCTTCTGCAGCACGGCGGGCGGCCCGCCGCCATGGCCGTGCCCATGACCATGAATAGCGCCGGCCAGGGCTTCGAGCGTATCGAAGGTCATGAAGACGCCACGCTCGTGCGTGCCGACGCCGGTCTTGCCCAGCCGCCCATAGACCGTGTGCGCCTTGCCGGAGATCAGCAGTTCCGAGCCCAGCGGCGCGTCCCGCGCGGCGCCCAGGATGACGTCGCCGGGCCTCATGTCCCGGTTGATCTTCTCGACCAGCCAGGGCCGGACCGTGAAGTCCAGCGCGGGGTCGAAGCCGATGAGATCGACCGAATCGTGATGACTGCCGATTCCCGAATGCTCGACCCGCGCGATCTTCTGCGGTGCGGCGCGGCTGACGCTGGCGATGCCGGCTTTGGCGAACAGGTCCTGGTCGAGCACGAGATCGGTCGGCTCGACGGTGAGCAGCGCCGCGGTGATGTTGGTCAGCGCGCCCTCGGGCACCACCATCATGTCGGCGCCCAGCCGCGTGAACCCTACCGCCATGCTGCTGTCGATGCTGCGCATCAGGGTCGCGCCGGTGAACACGACCCCGCTGGCCACCGCCACGGCCATGATCAGCAGAAGGCTGCGCGCCTTGCGGCGTCCGAGATTCTGCAGCGCCAGGCTGGCGAGCAACCTCAAAGCGTGCCCACTCAGAGCGTACAGGACCGGGTGTGCTTCATGTGCTCCAGCTTGGTCGGGATGATCACACAGTCATGGTGTCCGCCGTTGCTCGGCAGGATGCCGACCAATGTGTCGGTGGAGGTGTCGATGACCGAGATGCCACTCGACTGGCGCTGGAAGCCGCTGAACGGCGTCAGCACGTACTTGCCGTCGTAGGTGATGGCCGGCGTCTGCAGGTCGGGCCCGATGCCCTGGATCTCCTTCTTGATGGTCCAGGTCCTGGTGTCGATCACCATGATGCCGCTATAGGCCGGCGAGGGATGCAGGATGGATAGATAGAGCTTCGAGCTGTCCAGCGAGAACACCATGTGGAACGGGTTCGGATACTTGCCGCGCCACAGCGGATCCTCGACATGCGCGATCTTGCGCCACTTGGTCGGGTCGGGATCGCTGCAGGAGAAGATCGAGCAGTTGTTTTCCCGCAGGTTGTTCATCATCACGAGGAACCTGCCGTTGGGCGAGAAGCCGATCTCGTGGCCCGGCGAGTGGATCTTGTCGAACACGACCTGCCACGTGTCCTTGTCGATCTGCTCGACCTTGTACTGGTCCTGCGAATCCTTGTTGAACTGCAGGAAGGCGGCCGGCTCGAAGTTCTTCTCCGGGTCGAGGATGCAGATGCCGCCGCACAGGCGCACGACCGTCGCGGCCCAGCGGCCCTCGGGATGCCAGATCGTGCCGTCGGCACCCGTGAGCGTCAGCGGCGCTTCTCCAGGCAGCGAGCCTTCCTCGACGAAGAGCTCGCCCATCGGCACCATTTCCCAGTCGATCTTGTTGCCCTTGGTGCCACGGTAATTGTAGAGGCCGGTCTTCTCGTCGGGATAGATCTTCTTGATGGTGAGCGTGCCGCCCTTGATCCAGGCCTCGCGCAGCTCGGGCACGTTCGGCGTCCAGTCGAACTTGAGCGCCGCCTTCACCTTCGAGGTGGTGCGGTCGAAGCAGGCGGCGATGTCCTTCTGCCCGTCGGTCACGAAATAGGACTGGGCGTCCTTCGGATTGACGGTGACGTGCACGCCGAGACCGAGGCCGGTCGTCTCCGACACGTTCTCGATCATCTGCATCTGCGTACCGTCGTAGCGCACGCGATAGATGTTGGTGCCGCCCGGCGCATTCTCCGCGGTCACGTTGGTCGGGATGCCGTAGATCAGCGAGTTCTGGCCGCCCTGTGTCGAATTCACGAACTCGAAGCCATGCGTGGGATCGGAACTCGGGAAGGCGCAGAGGTGATGGCTGATCGGATTGTAGTCGCCGTAGTTCCAGTACCAGATCGAGCCCAGCACGCGGTTCGAGTTGAGGTCGATCGCATAGGTGCCGCCGCCCATCTTGGTCGGCAGCAGCGCCACCCAGTTGCCGAGACTCTGGCCCCTGATGTCGGCGCGCGAATCGACGACCTCGCGCGTGATCGGCGACTGCTGCAGACCGTCGCCGGCCGCGCGGATGATGCCGTTGTCGGAGGAAGAGCCGCCGTTCATCGCGCTGTAACCCAGCACCGCCACCTCGGCAGCCGCAGCAGTACCGACGGCCACATTCAGCATGGTGCGCCGGCTGACCTTCGTCTTGACCTTGGGTTTGGCCGCCTCTTCGCGCGCCTTGCGAGTCGCCTGCTCGTGCTTGGCGACGAGATAGGCCTGGAATTCCTCGCGGTCCCTGGCGAGGACCTCTTCGTTGCGCTTGAGGAACTCGTCGATCGGATTCTTCGCCGTCGGAAGGTTCGCTTCCGTACCGTGTTGCAGCGAGGTGATGATAGGCGGGACGCTTGCGTCCTGCGGCACCGTCGTGGTCGGTGTTTCTCGGGTGGGCTCAGTCATCGGCTGCACTCCCCTTTTTTTGATGCGCGAAGTCTAAACACGAGCCCTCGAAAAACACATTCTCAAATTTGCAGTTGAGGTCGCTGATTTCATCGGGCTTTGCGAGTAGGCTCTCTTTCAAGGAGTTGTTCGATGGATTACGCGGTCATCATCAGCGCCATCGTGCTCGGCCTTTCCGTGCTCGCCACGGCGGCGAAGTTTCTCGACTGGTTTCTCCATTCCGATCCCAAGACGATGGTGCGCACGCTGCGGTGGATGGCGCTGCTGCTCGTGATCGTGGCGATCCCCCTTCTCGTGATGATGATCATGCGCGAGCAGTATGCGGGCGCCATGCTGCTCGGCGCGGCCATGATCCTCGTGCCGACCTTCCTGAAATGGCGCGCGATTCTCGTTCCCCTGCGGGCTGCATTCGCACAGTTCCGGAGAAAGCCGCAGTCCTTTGAAATGCCGCCGGTGTGGCAGGACGCGACACCTCACGATCCGCGCTCGCTGCAGCACGCGGCGGCCCTGCTCGAAGCCTATCTCAAGCACGCGACGCCGATTGCTTCAGCGCAACGAAAGATACCTGTGCCTGCTGACGACAATGACAATGGCGGCATGTCCCTGAACGAGGCCCTCGAGGTCCTCGGTCTTTCCGAAGGTGCCGATCTCGCCAGCGTCCATGCTGCGCATCGTCGCCTGATGCGCGGCGCCGACCCCGATGCGGGCGGTTCACCCTATCTTGCCGCCAGGATCGACGAAGCTCGCGACGTGCTCGTGAGCGCTCTCCGCTCCCGAGTGCGGCCCGCCGGTGCTCAGGCACAGGGTCGGCCAAGACTGCTGAAAGGGTAAGCCCCGGGCTGCGGGCCTGCGTCGTTTCGGGTTCCGCCCCGGCGCGAAGCTTACTTATATAGAAAGCGCCATCGCCTTTCCCGGAGACCGCAATGTCCGTCGACACCGCCATGACCGCCGCCTACGACCGCAGCAATGTCTTCGCCCGCATCCTGCGCGGCGAGCTGCCGTGCAAGAAAGTGCATGAGGACGAGTTCGCACTGGCCTTCCACGACATCGCGCCGCTGGCGCCCGTCCACGTGCTGGTGATCCCGAAGGGCGAATACATCAGCCAGGCCGATTTCGGCGCCAAGGCGCCACCCGAGATGATCGTCGGCTTCTGGCGCGCTGTCTCGAAGGTCGCACGCGATCTCGGCCTCGATACCGAAGGCTATCGCATCGTGGCCAATCACGGCCCCAATGGCGGACAGCTCGTCTTTCACTTCCATGTCCACATCTTCGGCGGCCGCACCATGAGCCACGCCATGGGCAGCATGCCCAGCCCGGACGACGCCGGTTGATCCACCGCCGCGCCCTGCTGGCCGCGAGCCTTCTCGCGCCGGGCGCTGCGTGGGCACAGAAGCCGCCGCAACGGTCGCTCACGGAAACCGGCTGGTACGCGAAGGGCAAGACCAAGGAGCGGCCGGTTCGCTTCACTGGCACCGGCGGCGTCGCGCTGGCCGGCACCTTGCTGATGCCGCTGTTCAGCGAGATCCAGTACGTGCCGGGCATCGTGCTGATCGCCGGCAGCGGGCCGACCGACCGTAATGGCAACAATCCGCTGGCGCCGGACCGCATCGACCTGCTGAAGGACATCGCCGAGCTGCTGGCGCGCAACGGCATCGCTTCGTTGCGCTACGACAAGCGCGGCATCGGCCAGTCGACGCCGCGGCCACGCGGCTCGCTGGAGGAACAGGAGGCCTTCTTCGCCTGGGACAATTTCGTCGGCGATGTCGAAGCGGCGCACGCCGAGCTGCTGCGCCACGACGAGATCAAGCCCTATGCCACCGCCCTGCTGGGCCACAGCGAGGGTGGATTGCTGGCACTCGCGGCAAGCAAAGCGTTGGCAGCGAAGAAACTTCACGCGCTGGTGCTGGCGGCGACGCCGGGCCGACGGCTCGATGTGATCCTCCGTGACCAGATCGCGCGCAATGCGCCGCCATCGCTGCGCCTGCCGACCGATCGCGCCATCGCCGCCATCCTCGAGACCGGGCGCGTGCCCAATAACCTGCCGCCCGAACTACAACTCCTGTTCCCGCTCTATGCCGGCCCGTTCCTGCAGAAGCTCCTGTCGTTCGATCCCGCGACGGTACTCGCCGCGAGCCGTACCGCCTGCCTGCTGGTGCAGGGCGGCGCCGACCGCCAGGTCGTGCCGATGGAGGACGTGCAGCCGCTGATCGACGCGCTGCGGGACCGCGGCGTGTCGGGCGAAGCCGTCGTGATCCCGCAGGTCAGTCACAATCTGAAGGCCGTGAGCGGTCCACTCGATGCGGGCTTCGGCGGACCTCTGTCACCCGCCGTCGCGGAGGCCCTGCTGAAGTGGCTGATCCCGGCGCTCGGCGCTTGATCGTCTCTGCCGGCCGGCCGATCATCGCGCGGAGACACGGAGGCGATGACATGGACGTGACAGTGCGGCCGGTGACCGAGTCGGTCGGGGCGGAAATCATCGGCGTCGACCTGCGCAATTTCAGCGATGAGCAGTTCGCCGCCATCGAGCGCGCCTGGTACGCGCATTCGATGATCCTGCTACGCGGCCAGCAGCTCAGCGACGATCATCTGCTGGCCTTCAGCCGCCGCTTCGGCGAACTCGACCCGCCGCCCAACCAGGAGCGCGGCCGCATCAGCCCGCCGGGCTATCCCGACGTCTATGTCGTGTCGAACGTGCTCGATGCGAAGGGCGACCCGATCGGCGCGCTGGGCGACGGCGAGGCGGTCTGGCACACCGACATGAGCTATCTCGACGTGCCGCCCGACGCCTCGATGCTCTACTCGCTGGAGATCCCGCCGACCGGCGGCAACACCTGGTTCACCAGCATGCAGGCGGCATGCGACGCCCTGCCGGCGGACCTGCGCGCCAGGATCGAAGGCCGCCGGGTGAAGCACGACGGCACCTACAATTCGGGCGGCTATCTGCGCAAGGGCGTGACGCCGACCGACGATCCCATGGTCGCGCCCGGCGCCTGGCACCCGGCGATCCTGCGCCACCCGGTCAACGGCCGGGCCACGCTCTATCTCGGCCGCCGCCGCAACTCCTTCGTCGAGGGCTACACGAAGGAGGAATCCGATGCGCTGCTGGAGGCGCTGTGGGCGCATGTCACGCAGCCGCGCTTCATCTACCAGCATGTCTGGAAGGTCGGCGACCTGGTGATGTGGGACAATCGCTCGACCATGCATCGCCGCGATCCGTTCGACAAAGCGGCGCGCCGCATCATGCATCGCACGCAGATCAAGGGGACGACGAAGCCGATCGCCTTCGCCGCCTGAAAATGAAGAAACGATCGGAGGAAACATGCGGCGGCAGAAGAAGTTCTATGCTTGGGGTTACGCCGACGAGGACCTGACGCCGGAAGAGATCCGGCCGTGGGAGGCCGAGATCGCCAAGCGCTACGGGCTCTCCGGCTTCGACGTGAAGCCGCCGCCCAAGGCGGACGAGATCGTCTTGCGCAAAAGTCGCGTCGAGGTGCCGTCGGCGCTGCAGGCGATGGTGCGCACCGATCACCTGACACGGCTGGAGCACAGCTACGGCAAGGCAGGCTTCGACACGCTGCGCATGTTCATGCGCTCCGTGCCCAACCCGCCCGACGCGGTGGCCTTCCCGGAAAGCGAAGAGGATATCGTCAAGGTCCTTGACTGGTGCGACCGCATCGGCGCCAAGGCGATCCCTTATGGTGGCGGCTCGTCGGTGGTGAAGGGCATCGAGCCCTCGGCCACGTTCGACAAGGTCGTCACCATCTCGACCCGCCACATGGACAAGGTGCTGGAGGTCGACGCGGTGAGCCAAGCCGCGCGCATCCAGGGCGGCATCTACGGGCCGGCGATCGAGGATGCGCTGCGCGACACGCCCTTCACCATGCGCCACTACATGCAGGCCTATCGTTGCTCGACGCTGGGCGGCTGGATCGCCACGCGCTCGGGCGGGCACTACGCCACGCTCTACACCCACATCGACGATTTCGTGGAGAGCACGCGGGTCGTCACGCCTGAAGGCACCCTGGAAACGCGCCGCCTCCCGGGATCCGGCGCCGGTCCCAGCCCCGACCGCATGTTCATCGGCTCCGAGGGCATTCTGGGCATCATCACCGAAGCCTGGGTGCGACTGCGCAAGAAGCCGACCTTCCGCGCCTCGGCGAGCGTGCGCTTCCCCGACTTCCATGCCGGCGCCGACGCGGTGCGCGACATCACCCAGGCAGGCCTCTATCCCGCCAACTGCCGCCTGCTCGAGGCGCGCGAGGCGCTGCCCGGCATCCCGTGGAGCAACGAGGAGGCCGTGCTGGTGCTGGCCTTCGAATCGCCCGACCATCCGCTCGACGCCTGGATGAGGCGTGCGCTGGAGATTTGTGCCGCGCACGGCGGCGTCGCCGACCAGAGCGACGACGACGAGAACGCCCACCGTTCCGGCGCCGCCGGCGCCTGGCGCAACAAGTTCATCCGCGCGCCGCATTACGGCGAGCATGCGGTGGCGCGCGGCATCCTCGGCTCGACCTTCGAGACCTCGATGACCTGGGAACGCTATCGCGACTTCCACGCGAAGATCACGAAGCTTACCAAGGACACGATCAAGGCGGTGACCGGCCGAGACGGCACGGTCACCTGCCGCTTCACCCACGTCTATCCCGACGGGCCGTGCCTCTACTTCACCTTCGGCGGCCTGTTCGATCCCAAGAAGGACGCGCTGGCACAGTTCATGGAGATCCTCTCCACCTGCACCGCCGCGACGGTCGAGCATGGCGGAACGACCACGCACCATCACGCGGTGGGCCGCTTCCACCGGCCGTTCTACGACAGGCAGCGGCCCGAACTGTTCGCGCGGGCGCTGCGCGGTGCCAAGCGCGAACTGGATCCGAAGGGGATGATGAATCCCGGCGTGCTGATCGATCCGTGACACAGCACGTCAAGGGAAAGGATCTGACCAGGAATACAGAACGTTGACGATAAGCCCTTGGCTTAGTCGTCCATGAAAGTGGACTTCAATCCTATTCAACGAACAGGTCGTTGTGGCGTCGCAACGCTTCTACCGAAGGATAATCTTCGGTCGACAATGGATCGCGTACGCGTCGACCATGCAATGCATAGTATTCTCTGCCGTTCTCGAACTCTTCTCGGATGCGCTTGCTAACGATCAGCGTCTTGTCGGGAGTAATAGTGAGGTAGTGTTGGTCGAACAGTGCGTGCAAGTCGCGACGCAGCAGCAATCCATTAGAAGTCTCGTGAGTGCCCTTGTCCTTCACTGACTGAATGTGGGCGGCCTCGAGTGCTGGCAGTGTCTTTTCTCCCGTTACCACGCATCTGCGCTCGTAGGCTTGTATGACGCTAACCCTAAAGCCGCCCTGTCCCAATCGAGGACGTACGAGCATCGGCTCTCCGAACATGGGCTTGGGTTCCGAGAAGCCCTTGGTCGTTGGCAATGCTGCTAGCGACGTAAGACCCTCCCACAGATGCATCCCCTCGACCGTATCGGTGGTCGTGCCCGCGGTGGTGGTGTAGCTGCTGGCAGCAAGGCCGCGAGCGAGCGCGCCCGTAAGGGAGCGCTGTAGCGAGGGAGCGGCCTTGCGGCGGTCACCGGCGATCTCCGGGTTAGGGTCTGG
>JAGNNA010000291.1 GCA_017990895.1 Reyranella sp. | reverse complement strand
GCGGCACGGTCGAGGCGGCCCTGGAAGGGCTTACGCGCGCACTGGCAACTCGGCTGGCGCAATGGCGCCGGCACGGCTTCGAGACGGTGCGTGCCGAATGGTTGGCGAAGGCGGGGCCTCTCGGCGACAAGGTCGATGTCCGCCTGGGCGAAGGGTTGGTGAGCGGCCGTTTCGCCGGGTTAGACCATGAGGGCGCGCTGCTGCTGGATACGGAAGCCGGCCCGCGCAAGATCGTGTCGGGTGAATTGCTGGGCCGGGCGGCCTGAGGAGGGCGGGGATGCTTCTGGCCATCGACGTTGGCAACACCAACTCGAAGTTCGTCGTGTTCGACGGGGAGCGGATCGTCGCCGCGTGGCGCCTGCGCACCGAGTCCAAGCGCACGTCCGACGAATATGCCGCCTGGGTCACCCAGCTGATGCACCTGCAGGGCTTCGATCCGCGGTCGATCAAGGGCGCGATCCTGGCCAGCGTGGTCCCTGCGGTGAACACCCACCTGCGGCGCCTGTGCGAGAACTACTTCCACAGCAAGCTGCTGATCGTCGGTGAGCCCGACTGCAATCTCGGCATCCAGGTGCTGATCGACCGGCCCGCCGAGGCGGGCGCCGACCGCCTCGTCGGCGTCATCGCCGGCCACACCAAATATGGCGGGCCGCTGATCACGATCGACTTCGGCAGCGCCACGACCTTCGACCTCGCCGACAAGGACGGTAACTTCATCGGCGGCGTGTTCGCGCCGGGCGTCGAGCTGACGATCGAGGCCTTCTACCTGATGACGGCGCGCCTGCCGCGCATCCGGGTCGAGAAGCCGGCCCACGTTATTGGCAAGAATACCGTCGCCAACATGCAGTCGGGTATCTTCTGGGGTTATGTCGGGCTGATCGAGAGCCTGATCCGGCGCATCCGCGAGGAGTATGGCGAGCCCATGAAGGTGATCGCCACCGGCGGTCTCGCCAGCGTGTTCAAGGACGAGATCGGCCTGTTCGACTTCATCGAGCCCGACTTGATGTCGCTGGGCCTGCTGGAGATCTGGCGGCGCAACCGCGGATGACGGTTCCCTCGAACGAAGAGCTGCTGTTCCTGGCCCTGGGTGGGGCCGGCGAGATCGGCATGAATCTCAATCTCTACGGCACGGCCGGCAAGTGGCTGATGGTCGATCTCGGCATCGGCTTCGCTGACAGCACGATGGCCGGGGTCGAGGTGGTGATGCCGGACCCCGAGTTCATCGTCGAGCGCCGCCACGATCTCGTCGGCATCGTTCTGACACACGCTCATGAAGACCATCTCGGCGCCGTCGCCGATTTGTGGCCGCGGCTGAAGGCGCCGGTCTATGCGACGCCGTTCGCTGCCTCGGTCCTGAAGCGCAAGCTGATCGATGCGGGCCTGCGGGATCAGGTACCGGTCACCGAGATTCCGCTGGGAGGCAAGTTCAGCCTCTCGCCGTTCGAGCTCGAGATGATCACCATGACGCATTCGATCCTCGAGCCGAATGCGATAGCCATCCGCACGAAGTTCGGCACGATTTTCCATACGGGCGATTGGAAGATCGACACCGAGCCATTGCTGGGCGACCTCACCGACGAGGCGATGCTGAAGCGCATCGGCGACGAGGGCGTGCTCGCCATGGTCTGCGACAGCACCAACGTGTTCGTCGAGGGGCAGGCGGGTTCCGAATCGAAGGTGCGCGTCAATGTCGAAAAGCTCGTGCGGGGGCATTCGGGCAGGGTGGCGGTCTCCTGCTTCGCCTCCAACCTCGCCCGGGTCGAGAGCATCGCGTTGGCCGCCGTCGCGGCCGGCCGCCACCCGGTCCTGTCGGGGCGCGCGCTCACCCGCATGCTCGAATCGGCGCAGGAATGCGGCTACCTGCTCGATTTTCCCGAGTGCGTGCCGGAGAAGCAGGCGGGCTACCTGCCGCGCGACAAGGTGCTGTTCATCTGCACCGGCAGCCAGGGCGAGCCCCGCGCTTCCATGTCCAAGCTGGCGGGCGGCGAGCATCGCGACCTCGTGCTCGAGGCCGGCGACACCGCCATTTTCTCGTCGCGGGTCATTCCAGGGAACGAGCATTCGGTCGGGCGCCTGCAGAATGCGCTGATCGCCCGCGGGGTGAAGGTCATCACCGACCGCGAGGCGGAGATCCACGTGTCCGGCCATCCGGCGCGCGACGAGCTGGTGCGGGTCTATCAGTGGGTCCGGCCCAGGATCGCGCTGCCGGTCCATGGCGAAGTGCGCCACATGATCGAACATGCTGAGCTAGCAAAGACCTGCCAGGTGCCGGAAACGGTGGTGGCGCCCAACGGGACGCTGGTGCGGCTGGCGCCGGGCCCGGCCGAGATCATCGACCACGTCTTTTCCGGCCGCCTGGCCCGCGACGGCGACACGCTGATCCCGCTGGACGGCGAATCGCTGCGCGAGCGGCGCAAGCTCCTGTGGAACGGGGCCGCCGCAGCGACCCTGGTGGTGGACCGGCGCGGCAAGCCTCTGGCGCCGCCCAAGGTTTCCCTGCGCGGCATCGATGACACCGAGGGCGAGATCCAGGAGGCGATCGAGAAAGCCTTGTCCGAGATGCTGGCCGACCTCAACACGGCCGAACGCGGCGACGACCGGCGCATGGAGGAGGGGGCGCGGCAGGCCGTCCGGCGCGTCGTGCGGGCGCACCTCGGCAAGAAGCCGTTGACGGACGTGCACATCGTCCGCATCTAAAGGCCGCGCAGCCGCCGGAGAAGACTATGATCGGACGCCTCAACCACATCGCGATTGCCGTGCCCGACCTGGACAAGGCGAGCGACCTCTACCGCACCGTCATGGGCGCCAAGGTGAGCGCTCCGAAAGAGCAGCCGGCGCATGGCGTGACGGTGGTCTTCGTCGAGTTGCCGAACACCAAGATTGAGCTGCTGCATCCGCTCGGCGAGAAGTCGCCGATTGCCAATTTCCTCGCCCGCAACGCCGATGGCGGCATTCACCACGTCTGCTACGAGGTAGAGGACATCTACGCCGCACGGGACAAGCTGAAGTCGCAGGGTGCGCGCGTCTTGGGCGACGGCGAGCCCAAGATCGGCGCCCACGACAAGCCCGTGCTGTTCCTTCATCCCAAGGACTTCACGGGCACGCTGATCGAACTCGAACAGGTCTGAGGAGCGCACGCCGTGGGCTGGGCCACCGGCATCATGGTCTACCTTGTGATCTGGTGGATCGCGTTGTTCATGGTTCTGCCGCTGGGCGTGAAGCGGGTCGAGAATCCGGGCAGGGGCCAGGAACCCGGGGCCCCCGAACGGCCTGAACTGCTGCGCAAGGCCATCATCACGACGATCGTCGCGGCCGTGCTTTGGCTTGCCTTCTACGAATTCTACCAGCTCGACCTGCTGAGTTTCAGGCGTCTCGAGGGATCCTGAGTCTCGCTGTCGGCGGCCCCTGGCCCCAAAAGGAAACGGCGGACCATTGGTCCGCCGTCCTCTACCCCGAAACTCGTCGTAGGCGGCTTGCGCCGCTCTCCTCCCTAAACCCGGACAGTGCCCAAGGCTCGGGCTGTGTAGCGTGCCGCCAGCCGGTTGCCAAGACCTTTTCTTTCGATCTGTCGGTGCTGGGCAAAAGAATCTTCAACGCCGAACTCGTTCGAGCACAAACAAATGTCCGTACAGTTCCGCTGTTCATCCAATGACCATGTATTTGATCACGAACAGGACAGCGAGGATTGCCACGGCGGGATGCACATCGCGATAGCGGCCTCCGGCAATCTTGATGCCGGCGTATGAGATGAAGCCGAAGGCGATGCCGTCGGCGATCGAGAAGGTGAAGGGCATCGTGATCGCGGTGATCACCGCCGGGGCTGCCTCGGTGATGTCGTTCCATTCGATCTCCGTGAGCCCGCGCGCCATCAGGCACGCGACATACAGAAGTGCGGGTGCGGTCGCATAGGCGGGTATCGATCCGGCAAGCGGCGAGAGGAAGAGAGCCAGCAGAAACAGCACGCCGACCGCCGCGGCCGTGAGGCCGGTGCGCCCGCCGGCGTTGATGCCGGAGGCGCTCTCGATGTAGCTCGTCGTCGTCGAGGTGCCGACCGCCGCGCCGATCATGGCGGCGGCACTGTCGGAGATCAGGGCGCCGCGCAGACGCGGCACGGTGCCGTCGGGCCTCATGAAGCCACCGCGATGGGCCAGCGCGATCAGTGTTCCGGTATTGTCGAACAGGTCGACGAACAGGAAGGCGAAGACCACCGTCACGAGGCCGACCTTCAGGGCGCCCGCGAGATCCATCTGGAGGAATACCGGCGCGATCGAGGGCGGGGTGTCGAAGATGCCGGTGAACTTCTGATGGCCCGTCAGGATCGAGATCACGGTGACGATCAGGATGCCGATGATCACGCCGCCCATGACCCGGCGATGTTCGAGCGCCACGATGATGGCGAAGCCCAGCACCGCCATCACCACCGGCCAGCTCGTCATGTTGCCGTGCGCCACCAGGGTCGCCGGATGGGCGACCACGATGCCGGCGTTCTTCAGGGCGATCAGCGCCAGGAAGAGACCGATGCCCGCCGCGATCGCCATCTTCAACGACTTCGGGATCGCATTGACGATCCATTCCCGGATCGGGAGCACGCTGATGATCAGGAAGATGATGCCCGAGATGAACACGCAGCCCAGGGCGACCTGCCAGCTGTGGCCCATGCCGCCGACCACGCCGAAGGCGAAATAGGCATTGAGGCCCATGCCGGGGGCGAGGGCTATCGGGTAGTTGGCCAGGAAGGCCATCAGGAAGCAGCCCACAGCGGCCGCCACGCAGGTGGCGGCGAAGACGGCCCCGAACGGCATCTTGGCCTCGGCCAGGATCGCCGGATTGACGAAGATGATGTAGGCCATCGTCAGGAACGTCGTGAGGCCGGCGACGAGCTCGGTCCGGACGTTGGTGTTGTTCTCGCTCAGCTTGAAAAGTCGATCCAGCATCCCGCTCCCCCGAAAGTCGCGCCCAGTGTGCGGGCACATGGCTGTGAATAGCCAGCCGAACCGCGCCGGTTTGCCTTTGGCCGACCCGTTCCCTACAGTCCGCCGCCACCCGAGACCCGGACCGAGGACCGATACCGCATGCGCATGAGCCAGTACTTTCTGCCGACGATGAAGGAGACTCCGTCGGAAGCGCAGATCGTGTCGCATCGGCTGATGCTGCGCGCCGGCCTCGTGCGCCAGACCAGCGCCGGTATCTATGCCTGGCTGCCGCTCGGCCTGCGCGTCCTGCGCAACATCGAACGGATCGTGCGCGAGGAACAGGACAGAGCGGGCGCCCAGGAAGTGCTGATGCCGACCATCCAGTCGGCCGACCTCTGGCGCGAGAGCGGCCGCTACGACGCCTACGGCCCCGAGATGCTGCGCATCAAGGACCGCCACGACCGCGAGATGCTCTATGGCCCGACCAACGAGGAGATGATCACGGTCCTCTTCCGCGACGGCGTGAAGAGCTACCGCGACCTCCCGAAGAACCTCTATCACATCCAGTGGAAGTTCCGGGACGAGGTCCGCCCGCGTTTCGGCGTGATGCGCGGCCGCGAGTTCCTGATGAAGGACAACTACTCCTTCGACATCGACAAGGCCGGCGCCATCCATTCCTACAACAGGATGTTCGTGGCCTATCTGCGGACATTCGCCCGCATGGGCCTGAAGGCGATCCCGATGCGCGCCGACACCGGCCCGATCGGCGGCGATCTTAGCCACGAGTTCATCATCCTGGCGGAGACCGGCGAGAGCGCCGTCTTCTGTCACAAGGGACTGGTCGACAAGGACATCCTCAGCCGCACGATCGATTATTCCTCGGACCTGCAGGGCATCGTGAACGAATGGACGTCGCTCTATGCCGCGACCGACGAGATGCATGACGCGAAAGCCTTCGAGGCGCTGCCCGAGGGAGACCGCCTGGCCGCGCGCGGCATCGAGGTCGGCCATATCTTCTATTTCGGCACCAAGTACTCCAAGCCGATGAACGCCGTGGTCGCGGGACCCGGCGGCGAGCAGATCACGGTCGAGATGGGCTCCTACGGCATCGGCGTGTCGCGCCTGGTCGGCGGCATCATCGAGGCAAGCCACGACGATGCCGGCATCGTCTGGCCGGACGAGGTCGCGCCCTTCAAGGTGGCGATCGTCAACCTGAAGCCCGATGACGGCGCCGTAGGCGGCGCCTGCCAGAAGCTCTATGACGCGCTCAGCGCCAAGGGCGTCGCCGTGCTGCACGACGACCGCGACATGCGGCCGGGCGGCAAGTTCGCCGACATGGACCTGATCGGTGTCCCCTGGCAGGTCATCGTCGGCCCCAAGGGTCTCGCGGCCGGCAAGGTCGAGGTCAAGAACCGCAAGACCGGCGCCCGCGAGGAACTGGCACCCGAACGGGTTCTCGCGCGGTTCGGCTGAGCCGCGGACAGGGCTCCGCCATGTCCTTCGCTGCCGAACGCCTGATCGCCTTCCGCTTCCTGCGGGCC
>JAGNNA010000290.1 GCA_017990895.1 Reyranella sp. | reverse complement strand
CCCAGCCGATGCCGACCGAATGGTAGAAGGCGCCGAACGCGCCGATGCCGCACAGGGTCAGCGACAGCGCGAGCGTGTCGCCGGTCGGCACCAGGCCGCAGGCGATCGACGACAGGCCGAGGCCCATGAACATCACGACCATCATGGCCGGCGCGCCGAACCTGTCGGAGGCCCAGCCGGCCGGCAGCGAAACGACGCCCAGAAGGATCGTGGCCGGCGCATAGAGACGCAGCAGGTCCTCGGCCGGCAGCTTCCAGGACACCGCCAGGGTGAGGACGATCACGGCATAGAACGCCGTCATCATATGCATCAGCGCGTGGCCGATGGAGGAGAAGAGCAGGACGCGCCGGCCAGGATCGATCATGCAGCCTGTATCCTTTGTCGCCTCATTCCCTGCAAGCGCGGCTTGCGGCAATGCTGCCATTCGCGCTAAAGCCCCCGTGCCGCGGGCCCAACCGGCCGGCGGCACCGGTCGGGGCGTAGCGCAGCCTGGTAGCGCATCAGTCTGGGGGACTGGGGGTCGCAGGTTCAAATCCTGTCGCCCCGACCATTAACTCTCACTAAATAGTTTAGTGTGCAGCTACCGGCAGGCCAGCGGGCGCGTGCCCTTCGTGCGCCACTCCTTCACGCAATCGCTGTCGTCCTTCATCACGATCGGGATGAAATAAAGAGACTGCTGGCCGGTGATGAGCTGCTGCTGGTTGACCCATGTGCCCGGCGCCGACACGCAGGTAACGTAGCGGACGGCATCGTCGCCCGCTCCGGCGGTCAGCGTGGGCGTTTCGACGATCGGCTCGGGCCCGTAGATCCGTACCGCTGTCGCGTCTCCCGTGCGGCGGCCGCCACTCACCAGCTAAAGCTGGTTCTGCTTGGTCGAGGCATAGGGGAAGAAGTCGGCCTGGCCGGTCGGCGGGTTGCTCACGGCGAACAGCCTGGCATCGATCTGCACCTTCAGCGGCTCGGGACGTCCGGCTGGCGCCGCCAGGATGTCTGCTCGCAGGGCGCCATAGAGGCCGCCCAGTTCCGGCACATGCAGTTCCTCGGCCAGGGCCAGGGCCAGGGCCAGGCCCACGCGACCGAGCGGCGTGTCGATCACGACCGGCGCATCGCCGGCACTCGCCCATCCCGCCGTCGCGGCCGAGAGATGCGTCGCGCGATCGCGTCCGAGCACGATGCCTTCGGGCCCTGCGAGCGCCACCGTGTGATAGACCTTGTCGCCGTCGCGCTCCGGGTAGCTGCCGACGACATAGCCGGCGCCGGCCTTCGCCGCCCCGCGCCCAAGGCCTGTTCGAACGCGCCGCCGCGCGCCTCGGCGCGGTTCATGATCTCTGCGGCCGCGGTCCCCGGGTCCAAGCCCCGACAGTTCGGGCATACAACGAGGCGAGCTCGCGGGTGGTCGCCCGACAGCAGCGTCGTTGTATCAAGGGAGTGTTACGATGAGGCGGACGCGACCTGCCGGCCCAACTCCGTGAGCTTGCAGACCAGCCAGTCCGGTTTCAGCGGGTTCTTGAACCAAGGCTGAGCCCAGCCGGCATTAAGGCATTTCTTGACGATGGCAATATCGACTTCCTGTCCGTCAAGATCGAACAGCGGCAGCTTGCCACCGGGCTGGATCAGGCCGCGCCGAAGGTAAATAAGCTCACTTATGGTAGGAAAATCAGCTTCCAACCCATCGTCATTAAAGGAATTTAATTCAAACGAACGCGCGTGATGGCGCGCAAAATCGCGATTCACTAGCACGGTCACGTCCCCCTTTGACGATTCCGTTGAAGGCCCCTCGCCGGGCACGATACGCCTGCCCGGACAAAAACCAAATAAAATCAGATACTTGATACACTTTCATACAAAGACCACCGAATCTGGTGGTCTTTGGACGCCCAAGCTGCAAGCCCTAGAGCGCCGCCCCCCGGCGATGCCCCCAGCCCTGAAGGCCTAGTTCTGCGTCTTGAGGGTGCTGCGCAGCTGCGTCAGCGCCTGTTCGAGGTCTTCCAGCACCGACTCGATCTCGCGCCGCTTGTGGAGGTCGAGGACCGCCGCGCGCGGTGTCGTGGTCGAGGGCTGCGGGCCGGTCCGCGGGAGCGGCTGGCGGTTGCCTCCCGCCATCGCCTCGGCGCGGGCCGAAACGATTCGCAGGCTCTCGAGTGCGCTTTCCGCCGCTAGGTCGAGACGCTGCGCCGGCAGGCGACCACGGCCTTCCTTGAGGAGGCGCTGGACGCCCTTGATCGTGTATCCGTCTTCGTAGAGGAGCGTGCGAATGCGGCGCAGGAGGTCGATGTCTTCCGGTCGGTAGTAGCGCCGGCCGCCGCCTCGCTTCAGGGGGCGAACCTGGGTGAACTTGCTTTCCCAGAACCGCAGCACGTGCTGCGGCACGTCGAGCTCGGTCGCGACCTCGCTGATCGTACGGAACGCCTGCGCCGACTTCTCGACCCGTCTTTCGACGGTCTGAACCGAAACGGCCATCTAAGATCCCCTCGTGTTCCCAACTACCCCTTGTTCTCGCCGGGCGCCCCGTTGATCAGTGATTTCAGGACATTCGACGCTCGAAAGACGAGGACCCGCCGCGGCAGAATGGGAACTTCCTGCCCGGTTTTGGGGTTGCGGCCGACTCTCTGCCCCTTGTCGCGAACCGTGAAACTCCCGAACGAGGAGATCTTCACCGATTCGCCGCGCGCCAACGCTTCCACCACCTCGGAGAGAATAGTCTCCACGAGATCGCTGGATTCGTTGCGAGACAGGCCCACTTCCTGGAACACTGACTCACTCAGATCGGCACGCGTGATTGTCCGGCCGTCCACTCCGGTACCTCTTCTTCCCCCACTTAATCCTTACTCTAAGGTGGGAAAGCGGTCAATATCAGTAGGATAGCGGCTGGACTTGAATCGCCGCCTGTTCACGTTCCGTTGGCTAAAACTCTCGCATTACCAGCGAACGAGGCTCGCGCCCCAAGACAGGCCACCGCCGATCCCCTCGAGCAGCAGCAGATCGCCCTTCTTGATGCGCCCGTCCTTGACTGCGACGTCGAGCGCGAGCGGAATCGACGCGGCGGACGTGTTCGCATGCTTGTCGACCGTCATCACGACGCGCTCCGGCGGCAGGCCGAGCTTTCGGCCTGTACCGTCGATGATGCGCTTGTTGGCCTGATGCGGGACCAGCCAGTCGATGTCCTTGGCCTCGAGTCCTGCCTTCTCCAGCACCTCGCCCACGACGGCGGCCATGTTGACCACGGCGTGCTTGAAGACCTCCTTGCCTTCCATGCGGAGGAAGCCTGTGGTGCGGGTCGAGGACGGGCCGCCATCGACATAGAGGATATCGTGGTGGCGGCCATCGGAGTGCAGCGCGTTGGCGAGGATGCCCCGGTCGCTCGACGCACCGGTTCCCCGCTCGCCCCTGAGCACGATCGCGCCGGCGCCGTCGCCGAACAGCACGCAGGTGCCGCGATCCTCCCAGTCCAGAATGCGTGAGAACGTCTCCGCGCCGATCACCAGGGCGGTAGAAGCCAGGCCGCTCCTGATCAGGCTGTCGGCGACCGACACGCCGTAGACGAACCCCGCGCAAACCGCCTGGACGTCGAACGCCGCCCCCTTGGTCATGCCGAGAGCGGCCTGCACGCGCGTCGCCGTGGCGGGAAACGTCTGGTCCGGCGTCGCCGTCGCAAGCACGATCAGATCGAGGTCGGCTGCGGTAATGCCGGCATGATCCAGCGCACGCTGCGAGGCTTTGATGGCAAGGTGGGACGTGTACTCGCCTTCTGCTGCGATGTGGCGCTGGCAAATGCCGGTGCGGTGGCGAATCCACTCGTCCGTGGTCTCGACGGACTTCGACAATTCCTCGTTGGTGACGACCCGCTCTGGAAGATACGAACCGCAGCCCAGGACGACAGAACGAATCACGCGGTTCCTCCGGTGGCCTGCAGCGTTGTGGCCGGCGTTTCGGCCGTCGAGCGAATCTCGTTCAGCCGGGCCAGGCCCTCGACGAGCTTGTTCTTGTATTCGTAGCGGACCAGGTCGACCGCCACGCCGATGGCGTAGGCGAAGCCCAGCGCATCCGTACCGCCGTGGCTCTTCACGCAGACGCCGTCCAGGCCGAGGAACACGCCTCCATTGTAGCGGCGCGGATCGACCCGCATGCGAAGCTTCTTCCACGCACCGGACGCGAAGAGATAGCCGATCTTGGCGAAGGTCGAGGTCCGGAAGGCGTCGCCGACGAACTGGAAGGTCAGCTTCGCGGTGCCCTCGATCGCCTTCAGCGCGACGTTGCCCGTGAAGCCGTCGGTGACCACGACGTCGGTCACGCCGGCGCCGATGTCATTGCCTTCGACGAAGCCATGGAAGTTGACCGGCGAGCCCGGGCGGCGCAGCAGCGCCGCCGCCTGGCGCAACTCCTCGTGGCCCTTAAGTTCCTCCGAACCGACATTGAGAAGGCCGACCTTCGGTGCATCGAGGCCCAGCAGCGCCTGGGCGAACACGCTGCCCATCACGGCGAACTGCGCGAGATTGTCGGCATCGCATTCCAGATTGGCGCCGAGATCGAGCATCACGGTCTCGCCACGCGATGTCGGCATGAAGGACGCCAGTGCCGGCCGATCCGCGCCCTCGAGCATGCGCATCGCGAACATCGAGATGGCCAGCAGCGCGCCGGTATTGCCCGCCGAGACGACCGTGTCGGCACGGCCCTCGGCCGCGGCCTCAACCGCCATCCACATGCTCGACTTGCGGCGGCGGCGCAGGGCGAAGGACGGCTTGTCGTCGGCCTTGACCGCGTCTTCCGACGGCACGATCTCGAGCACCTGCGCGAGACCCTTGCGCTTGTCGACGAGCGCCTTCAGACGCGCTTCGTCACCGAACAGGAGGAACGAGGTTCCGGGATAGCGCTCCCGGGCGATGTCCGCGCCGTTCACGATGGCGTCGGGGGCATGATCGCCACCCATGCCGTCGAGGGCGAGCACGATCTTGTTCGTACCCACCGTCACGCTCCGCCTGTCGACTGCCAGCGCATTGCCGGCGGCGTGCGTCGGACTACTTCTCGGCCGACGTGGCGTCGGCCAGGACGGGCATGTCCTCGCGGTAGTAGCCGCAATGCGAGCAAACCATGTGCGGGCGCTTCAACTCGCCGCAATTCTTGCATTCCACGAATGCCATGGTCGGCAGCGCATGGTGCGAGCGACGCATGTTGCGACGGGACTTCGAAACCTTTTTCTTGGGAACTGCCATGACGATCTCCACGACGAGGGCCGCGACCGCTTTATACAAGCAGGGCATGCCCCCAAAAAAGCTGCAGCCGCGCTCTACAGGCGCGGCGGGCGGCCTTCTCTAGCTAAAACGTCTCGCCGCCGCAACAATTTACCGGCCGCGCCGCGGCTTGTCCTTCAGGGCCGCCAGACCGGCGAACGGATGCCGGCGCTGTTCGGGCGCGGAACGCCGCGCACCGCCCTTCGGCTTGGGCAGCACGTCCTCGAGCTTGATTCCAGGCCGCCTCGGATAAGGATCGGCCGTCAGCGACAACTGCTCCGCGACGATCTCGCCGACATCGAGCATATTTCCGTCCAACGGCTCGGGGGCATCCGTTTGCGATTTCAGGAGCGCCTCTCCGCTCTCCGGATCGCGGTCTTCGGCAACGTTCTCGGCAAAGAGGAGTCGAAACGCGTCGTCCAGTTCCTGCGTCACCGGCTCGAGACTGAGGATGCAGGCCTGGATAAGCCGGCCCTTGAGGCGGCCTTCGACCACGACCTGTCCGCCCGGCCGCCGATCAACCGTAACCCGCGCCGACAAGGCCGGTAGTCCCAGAAATCCGAAACGCTTGGCCAGCGCGGCCCGCTCGTTCTCGCTCGTGGAGATCTCCAGCGCCGTGCCGTTGGTGCCGAGCTTGTCGAGGTCGACCAGACGCTCTATTTCAGATTTTATCATCTTTTCAGGTACTTGAACCATTTTATTAATTCACTTTATCAATTCGTTGCGAGCCGTTGAACCGAGCGATTTCGCGTAGTTCCGGACGTAAGCCTCGAGCCGGGCCACGGCTTCGGAATCTTGCGGCGACGTACCGCCGTAGGCATTGCGGCGCAAGACCTCGGCAAGCGGAGTCTCGCCACCGTTAAGCGCTTCCCGATAGGCCAGCGCGCGGCCATGCAGGCCCTCCGCCATGATCTTGATCCGCCGCCCGACCCCAAGATCCTGGATGCCGATCTCGCGCAGCGTGAGGTCGAGATGGCGGAACATGGCGTCGAAGAAGGCCTGGGACAATACCTCGCCGTCCGGCTCGCGCCGCAGGCGATCGATCATCAGGGCCGCATGGAGCGCCAGCGAATCGAAGCGGCCGTCCAAGGTATCGGGAATGCCGCAGGTTTCGAACAGTTCCGCCATACGCGCCTGCTCGGCCACGCGCTTGTAGATGGCGGCGGCGAAATCATCCTCTGGCTTGCGTCGGCGGAACACGAACGACTCCCTCCCCAACTGGTCGCGGGACACAGGTTGACCCGGCCCCCTCA
>JAGNNA010000289.1 GCA_017990895.1 Reyranella sp. | reverse complement strand
GACCTCGACGATGCCGGTGTCGGGATCGATCTCGACCTCGCAGATCTGCGTGCCGGCCGGATAGACGAAGTTCGCCGGATCGTAGAAGGCGTTCTCGTCCATGCCCGGCTCGATCTCGGCCAGCGGATAGTTGTGCGGCACGTAGGCGGCGAAGACCGCCTGGGCCAGCGGCACCGCCTTGTCCGTGCCCGCCACCTTGAAGGTGCCGTTCTCGAACACGACGTCGGCCACGTCGGCCTCCATCAGATGGGCCGCGATCTTCTTGCCCTTGGCGATGATCTTGTCGGTCGCCTTCATGATGGCAGAGCCGCCGACCGCCAGCGAACGGCTGCCGTACGTGCCCATGCCGAAGGTGGTCGTCGAGGTATCGCCATGGACCACTTCGATCTGATCCATCGGCACGCCCAGCCGGTCGTGGACGAGCTGCGCGAAGGTGGTCTCATGCCCCTGCCCGTGGCTGTGCGAGCCGGTGATGACCTGCACATTGCCCGTCGGATTGAACTTGATCTGCGCTGACTCCCACTGGCCGACGCCGCCGCCCAGCTGGCCGATCACCTGCGAGGGCGCGAGGCCGCAGGCCTCGATGTAGGAGGAAAAGCCGATGCCGCGCAGCTTGCCGCGCGCCTTGGCCTCGGCCCGCCGGGCCTCGAAGCCCGGATAGTCGGCGATCTTCATCGCCTCGTCGATGATCGGCGGGTAGTTGCCCGAATCGTACTGCAGCGCCACCGGCGTCTGGTATGGGAAGGCCTCCGACGGGATGAAGTTCTTCCGGCGCAGTTCGGCCGGATCCATCTTGAGCTCGGCCGCCGCCTTGCTGACGATCGTCTCGATGACGAACGTCGCCTCCGGACGGCCAGCGCCGCGATAGGCATCGACCGGCGCCGTATGCGTCACCGCCGCCTTCACGTTGGCGTAGATGAGCGGCGTCGTGTACTGGCCGGCCAGCAGGGTCGCGTAGAGATAGGTCGGGACCGCCGTCGAGAAGGTCGACAGGTAGGCGCCCATGTTGGCGATCGTCTCGACCTTCAGCGCTAGGAACTTGCCGTCCTTGTCGAGAGCAAGTTCAGCGTGGGTGACATGGTCGCGCCCATGGCAGTCGGTCTGGAACGACTCGCTGCGCTCCGCCGTCCACTTGATCGGCCGGCCGACCCGCGAGGCCGCCCAGCAGACCATCGTCTCGTCGGCATAACAGAAGATCTTGCTGCCGAAGCCGCCGCCGACATCGGGTGCGATCACCCGCAGCTTGTGCTCCGGGATGCCCAGGACGAAGGCCGACAGGATCAGGCGCAGCACGTGCGGGTTCTGCGAGGTCGACCAGAGCGTGTAGTTGCCGGTGCCCTTGTCGTATTCCGCCGCCGCCGCGCGCGGCTCCATCGCATTCGGAATGAGGCGGTTGTTGACGATGTCCATTTTGGTGACGTGCGCCGCCTTGGCGAACGCCGCTTCGACATCGGCCTTCACGCCGATTTCCCAGTCGTAGATCAGGTTGCCCGGCGCCTCGGCATGGACGAGCGGTGCATCCTTGTCGAAAGCCTTGGCCAGATCGATGTTGGCCGGGAGGACCTCGTAGTCGACCTTGATCGCTTCGGCGGCGTCCCGCGCCTCGTCGTGGCTGTTGGCCACCACCATGGCGACGGTGTCACCAACGTAGCGGACGGTGTCGACCGCCATGACCGGATGCGGCGGCGACTTGTGCGGCTCGCCGTGCTTGTCCTTCACCACCCAGCCGCAGATCAGCCCGCCCACCTTGGCATCGACAAGATCCTTGCCGGTGAAGATGTTGACGACGCCTGGAATTTTTTCCGCCGCCGAAATGTCGATGCTCTTGATCTTCGCATGGGCATGCGGCGAACGCAGGAAGTACGCGTAGGTCGCCCGCGCGAGGGGCAGATCGTCGACATAGCGACCGGTTCCCGTCAGGAAGCGCTTGTCTTCCGTACGCAGGACGCGGGCGCCGATTCCGGTGGCGGAGGTCATGGGGCTACACTCCTGCAGACTTCATGGCCGGGGCGGCGGCCAGGATGGCCTTCACGATGTTGTGGTAACCGGTGCAGCGGCAGAGATTGCCTTCGAGTTCGCGGCGCACCGTCGCTTCGTCGAGTTCGTAGTTGTGGCGCTTCACCATGTCGATGGCGCTCATCACCATGCCGGGGGTGCAGAAGCCGCACTGCAGGGCATGGTTGTCGCGGAAGGCTTCCTGCATCGGGTGCAGCTTCTCGGCGCTTTCGGCGAGCCCCTCGATGGTCGTGACCTTGGCGCCCTCGGCCTGAACCGCGAGCATGGTGCAGGACTTCACCGACTGGCCGTCGACGTGCACCACGCAGGCGCCGCACTGGCTGGTGTCGCAGCCGACATGGGTGCCGGTCATGCCGAGATGCTCGCGCAGGAACTGAACCAAAAGCGTGCGCGCCTCGACCTTGCCCGATACGGACTTGCCGTTGACGGTCATGGCGACGGAAATGGTCATACTCGATCTCCCCTCACGTATTGGTTTGCACGGCCGCAACCAGACACGGCCGCCGGGCGTTAGGCGGGACTCTGACAAGCCCGCCACATTGCGGTCAAGGAAATTGCTGGCGTGAGCGCCAGCTGCTAGCGACTCGCAAGAAAGACGAGGATCAGCACCACGGCGCCGACGCCGATGACGGTCCAGTGACGATAGCCGCGCTGCGCTGCAGCAGACGGCATGGGCGGTGGCGGATTTCCCGAAGGATCGAGCGAAGCCATCGTCACGACGCGGCGGCCACGGGTGGCGGCGCGCCGACACTCTCGGCGAACTTCCCGAAGAACTGATCGGCCAGCTTCTTCGCCGTGCCGGTGATCAGGCGCGCGCCGACCTGGGCGATCTTGCCGCCGACCTGGGCATCGACTTCGTACTTCAGGATCGTGACGCTGCCGTCTTCCGTCAGCGTCACCACGGCGCCGCCCTTGGCGAAGCCGGCGACCCCGCCCTGCCCTTCGCCGGTGATCCGGTAGCCGTTCGGGGGATCGATGTCCGAGAGCGTGACCTTGCCCGAGAAAGCAGCGCTCACCGGACCGATGCGCAGGCGCACCTTGGCCGTCATCTCGGTCGGAGACAGCATCTCCAGCGATTCGCAGCCCGGAATGCAGGCCTGCAGCACGGCCTGGTCGTTCAGCGCCGCGAAGACTTTCTCCCGCGATGCCGCAATCCTGTATTCGCCCTTGATTTCCATGTCGTCACTCCCGGCTCAGCGCCTACCATTTGTTCGTATAGGAGTCCGGCGGCAGTTCTGCCAGAGGCTCGCGTACCGAGAGGTAGATGGTAGCGGCATACGGGACGGCCATCAGCAGCGCCAGAAACGCGAACCAGTTTGCCTGGGTGTTCCAGAACAGGGTCCGGATGACCCAGCGGCCGCCGTCCATCGATACGAACCCGCCGGCGCCGCCATCGTGCAGCTTGATGGCGCCTTCGGTGACCACCAGCACGATCGCCCAGAAGACCAGCATCGAGACGAGGACGATCTCGGGCAGCACCGGTGCGAAGCGGCTCAGGCGGCGGTCCATGCGCACGAACCCGCGGCTGCCGTCGTATCCCAACAGGCGGCCGAAGGAGAGCGCCCGGGCGAAGCGATGGTCGCGGGCCACCGGCTCGCTGCGCAGGATGGTGATGGTCTTCCACAGCATCAGCACGATGCTCGGGATGACGAAGCTCCAGATCGGGAAATCGCGGTAGCGGCCGTCGATGGCGATCTGGCGGAACCAGTCACCGATCCGGATCACCCCGTCGTACCAGTCGATGCTGATCACGATCAGGTAGAAGATACAGAGGACGGTCAGCGCGAGATAGAGCATTTGCGCCAACAGATCGACCCGCCGCAGGATGCGGTAGCGCGGCAGCTCACGCCAGGCCCGCCAGCAGTCGCGGACCCGCGCGCTGTAGAGCGACGGGTCGGCCATCTGGCCTGTCAGACTGTCGGAAATGCCGCGCAGCAGCGCGTAGCTGAACGCGGCCAGCAGGATGGCCCAAAAGGCAATGCCGAGGGTTTTCTCGAAGTAGAAGTTGCGGGTCAGGTCGACCCATGTCGTCTGCACGTAGCAGGTCGCCACCAGCTGGGCGAACAGGGCGAAAATGAAGATGCCCTTCCAGTGACCCGCCCTGCGCTGGCTCGCATAGGCGAGCAATAGCAGTGCGCCGGCGATCGTCGAGATGGTGAACAGGATCTGCCAGTGCGGCTCCGCCCTCACCGGTTTGCCCAGTTCGAACTTGTCATGGCGCTGCGCATCCAGCAGGCCCCATTCGGCGCCGACGGTGCCCTCCTGACGCGCCTTCCAGTACTGGTCGAAGGCCTCGATGACATTGTAGTCGAAACCCTCCCGCTCGGCGGCGCCGCGGAAGATCGAGAAGTACTTCACCTGCTCGACCCGGCCCGGCCGCGCGTCGGAGCGCATGCGACCGTCGCTCGGCCAACCCGTCTCGCCGATGACGATCTTCTTGCCAGGGAAGCGCGCCTGGACCTTCTTGTAGATGTCGACCAGGTGCTTCTCGATCGAAAGCTGGCCGTCCGCCTCGCGGCGGTCGAGCCCGATCGGCTCGTCTTCCCAGTACGGCAGGATGTGAATCGTGATGAAGTCAACCTCGTCGGCCAGCGAGGGGTTGCGAAGCCAGAACTCCCAGACGTCGGCATAGGTCACCGGCTGCGTGACCCTCTGCTTCACCTGACGGATGTAGCGGCGCAGCTCGTTTGCGGTGAGGTCCTTGCGCAGCAGCACCTCATTGCCGACGATCACCCGCTCGACCGTGTCCTTGTACTTGTTAGCATGGTCGATCAGCAGGTTGATCTGCTCGAGGTTTTCCTTGTCGTTGTCGTTCAGCCAGGCGCCGTGCCAGACCTTGAGCCCGTACTTGCCGGCGCGTTGCGGCACCGTCTCGAGGTTCTCCCCCGCGGAATAGGTCCTGACGGCCTTGACCTTGCCCTGCAGCCGCTTGAGATCCGACTCGATCTGGTCGGGGGTCGGGAAGGTCCGCGTCAGCGGGCTCTGGCCGGGCCGGTAGGGAGCGAAGGAGACGCTCTGGAGAGGCGCGGCGTTCCAGCCGGCTATGTCGACCGGCCGGTTCGGAACCCACCACCACAGGAAATTGAGAGCCGCCACGACCGCGAAAGCCAGCAGCGCCACGAGTGCACGCATGGAGAGGCTTGTAGCAGGATCGCCGAGCGGGCGTATGGCTTTTCGAGGGCTTGTCCCCAAAAGCTAGAGCGACCCGCGCTGCAGTCCGGCGATCGCCTGGCCCACGACCTGGTGGCCACGGAACAGCACCGCCTCCTTCCAGTCGTCGGTCTCGGGGTAGAACTGGCGCCGCATCGCCTTGCGCACCGGCTCGGCTTCCTTGCCCAGCGGATCGCCGTATTTGTGCAGCCAGTGATCGGCGCGGAAGGCCTTCTGGCCGCTCTCGCGATCGAAGGTACCGTATTCGAGGGTGCACATGGTGAGGCGGGTCTGCGGCTCCGTCAGCACCCGGTTCAGCCCGTAATGGCCGAGCCCGTCCCGCGCCTGCGACGCCGTCTGCCCCCGTTTCGATTCCGTGACCGACTCACCCCAGAAATTGCGCACCCGGCGCGACCCGCCGGTGCCGATGTCGTAATGCGTGATCGGTTCGCCGTAGCCGTAGGGGCCGAGGCCGGTATGGAAGTCGACGACGGCCACGTCCTCGCGGCCCTTCAGGTAGCGGTCGACGATGGCGTGCAGGGTGCGGTTCGACCAGGACGGCCCACCGCCGCCGAAGAACATGCCATCGGCATGGCTGTACTGGCCGCCCGAGACGGCGCGGAAGAACTCGACGTCGCCGACCTTCCGGCGATAGGCCGCGAGCCGGGCATCGGCCGCCGCCCGTCCCGCTTCGCTGAAATCCGCCGGCACGAGATCGTCGGCGATCTCGAGATAGCCCTCGTTAACCGGATAAGGCTTCGAATGGTCGACGTAGTTGCGGTTGAGGTCGTTGCCCTCCTCCGTAACGCGGCGTGTCCAGGCGAAGCCGTAGGGGTTGATGGCGTGCACGAACAGCGCCGCGGTGCCCTTCGGCAGTGCCGAGGCGCCGACGCCGGCCAGCCAGTCGACCTGGAACCCCGAGCCGCAATAGCCCTCGACGCCATGGGTGGACGAGATCGTGACCATGACCTTCGAGGCATCGGCCGGCCCGACCCAGGCCACATCGGTCGACAGCGCCTCGCCCTTCGGCCCCTTGGTCGGATTGTCGTAACGGAAGGTGTCGGCATTCGCGAGCCGGGCCGCCGCCAGAAACTTGTCGCGCGCCTCGCTGTAGTCGGCGGCGAAGGAGGCAATGTTGTTCATGGGAGTTCCGACGGTCAGGTCCGCAGGGTCAGGCCGCCATCGACCACCAGCTCGTGACCGGTGATGAAATCGGCGTCGTCGGAAGCCAGCAGAAGGGCGCCGCGGGCGATGTCGATCGGCTGGCCGAGCCGGCGCAGCGCCGCCTTCTTCTCCCAGACCTCGCGGATCTCCGGCTTGTCGAAGTTGGTC
>JAGNNA010000288.1 GCA_017990895.1 Reyranella sp. | reverse complement strand
GGGCGAGCTCGATGCGGGAACGGCCCACCGTCGCATAGCGGAGCTGCGCCCAGCCCAGAGCGATGAAGACCAGCAGGAATGCATGGAAGTAGAGAACGCTCAAGTTCTGGTTCTGGAAGACGATCAGGACTCCGCTCGCCGCCAGCGCCAGCGTTCGCGCCCAGGCGGCGATTCGCTGCCCTTCGAGCTTTTCCTTGCGCAGGGCCTCGACCAGGAAGGGGTTGTGCCCCGCGGCCAGTTCTTCCTCGACGCGGCGGAACCGCAGGAGGCGGATTATATCGGCAGCACCGGACGGCACCATCTCGGCCTTCTTTCGCAGGTCTGTCAGCTCCACCATGGCGACGCGCCGCGGCTCAGCGGATCACTCGACGACCGTCGTCTCGAAGTCCGCCGGCATGGTGATCTCGATCAGTTCGAGATCGTCGCTGTGATCGATCTCCTTGTGCTTCACGCCGGGCGGTTGATAGACGGTCGAGCCGGCGACCAGCTTGTGCTGCCCGTAGCCTTCGTATTCGAAGATGGCCCAGCCCTTCAGGACGTAGACGAACTGGAAGTCGAGCGCGTGGCTGTGGCGCGGCGCGTCGGGATGCTGGCCGGGCACGGCACGGATGACGTGCGCGCCGACCTTGCCGCCGGTCAGCTCCTTCAGTCCCAGAGGGCGATACTCGAAGAAGGGCCGCAGTCCGTCCTTCTGGAAGGAGTCGGGGCCGAGATGGTTGACGATGCCGGGGCCGCCGGTCGTCGTCGCTTCCTTGAGCTTGTCTTCCTCGGCTTCGCCGGTCGTCGGAAAGAGATCGGGCATGCCATCCTCCACATTGGGTTGGAGGCAAGCATGCCCTGTTGCGCGTGTCAGGTCAGCAGCGTGTGACTTCGCGCATCTGCCAGCATTGCGCATCGCCTTCGATCGGCCGGCCGGAATTGCAATAGTAAACGTCCTTGTCCTTCTGCAGCCAAAGGCCGTTCGGCACCGCGGCCTTGATCTCGTACCCGGCCCTGATCATCGTGATCGCCGATTGACCCGGCATCGGCGTGTACTGCGTCAGGCACGCGGAAGCCGGAGGCTGTGCCTGAATCTGGCCCGGGGCCTGGTCTGGCCGGGCCTCGGACCGGCCGCCTGCTGCGAATAGGCAATGGTTACGACGGCGACGGCGGCCACCGCGGCAAGCGCGACAGTGCCCACGACGAGCGTTTTCATGTCCAGCTCCACAGACAATTCCCCAAGTTCGAACCTGCGAGCCCGGCATCCCCACAGCGGGCTCACCCACACCGTGCGAAAGCTAAATATATTGCAGTGTTGGCGCAACCTTTAAAAGGTACTGCGCCGTTACCCGAGATCGTCACGCAGACAGTGCCCTACTTGCGGACTATCGTCGGGGAAATCGAGGGAGGATCGCCGTGCCGAAGACATTGTTCATCGATTCGACACCCGACATCGACCGTGTATGGAAACAGGTCCATGGGCCGACGGACATTCCGGTCGACGTCGGCATGGGGCCCGTTTCCGAGGACCAAGTGCCCGGCAAGGTCGCGGGCTACGACACGGTCATCAACGACGCGACCTATTTCAGCGAGCCGACCCTGACGCGCTGCACCGGGCTGAAGCACATCGTCTTCCTCGGCACGGGGGCCGCGAGCTACGTCGACCTCTCGGCGGCGGAACGGCTCGGCATCAAGGTCTCGACAATCGGCGGCTATGGCGACACGACGGTCGCCGAGCACGCAATGGGGCTGGTCTTTGCCGCGGCTCGTCACATCGCGACCATGCACGTCATCGTGCGCGGGGGCGGCTGGCGGCCGATGCAGGGCATTGAACTCAAAGGCAAGACCCTGGGCGTCGTGGGACTCGGCGGCATCGGTCGCGAAATGGCACGCATCGCCCAAGGGATCGGTCTCAGAGTGATCGCCTACAACCGCTCGCCCGTTTCGGGCGTCGGCGTGCCGGTCGTGGCAATCGACGAACTGCTGGCGCAGTCTGATATCGTGAGCCTGCACCTCGCGCTGAACGATGCCACGCGCGGGTTCTTGGACCGGGCCAGGCTCGAGAGGACCAGGCCCGGCGTCCTCATCGTCAATACGGCGCGGGCGGGCATTGTGGACGAGCCGGCGCTGGTCGACCTGCTGCGCTCGGGCAGGATCGGCCACTACGCGACCGACGTGTTCGGCAAGGAGCCGACGACCCCGGACGAGCCGCTTCTCGCACTCGACAACGTCACCCTGACCGCGCATGCCGGCTACAATACGCCCGAAGCCGCCATGACCATGTACCGGCGTGCCATCGACCTCGCGGCGAGGGGGCCGTGATCCTCGCGTGCGTCGTGCAGTTCGCGATCGTAGCGTCTGCAGAGCGTCTTCCTTTGGTCATCCGGCGGCTGTAAGCTTCTTCGCTTTCCCGCTCCCGGAGGACCGGAAAGCACATGGCGCACATCAGACTGAATACCCATCCCAGCCAGGGCGGCCAGCCGGCCCCTCCGGTGGTCTGGGGCGCTCGCGATCCCGCCGTGAGAGGCCCGGTGGTCGGAACCGTCGGCCTCACGTCACGCCGCAATGTCATCGGCGTGCATTCCGGGAGCTACGGCATCTATCGCGCGCTGGCTATCGCGGCGCAGGAACTAAAGGCCGACCACCGGCCGGACCTCACCAACACCTCGCCGGCCGAGCGTATCGGGCCATTCGAGAGCTGGTTCGACCCGAAGAAGATCGTATCGCTCGATCCCTGGGGCCATCTGGTCTCGGAGGTGTTTGCCGACAAGCTGGCGGCGGGTTGGGACATAAGGCCGACCATCGCCATCACCAAAGCACATGTGAACATGCCGGAGATCATGGAGGCGATGGCCGCCGGCCGGCTGAAGCCCGACAACGACATATTGAGCGGCTCGGGCGACGTGAAGGTGACCAAGGCGGCGATCGAGCCGGTCTGGTGGCTGCCCGGCATCGCCGAGCGCTTCGGCGTCAAGGAAACGGACCTGCGCCGCACGCTCTTCGAGCAGACCGGCGGCATGTATACCGAGCTGGTGACGCGGCCCGACCTCGAACTGTTCCTGCCGCCGATCGGCGGCGCCACGATCTACTTCTTCGGCGACGTGTCGAAGCTCGGCAAGGCCGAGACCAAGATCGCCTGCCGCCTCCACGACGAGTGCAACGGCTCCGACGTGTTCGGCTCCGACATCTGCACCTGCCGGCCCTACCTGGCGCATGGCATCGAGATCTGTATCGACATGGCCCAGAAGGGCGGTGTCGGTGTCGTCATCTACAATCGCAAGGAAGGACGGGCGCTGGGCGAGGTGACCAAGTTCCTCGTCTACAACGCGCGCAAGCGCCAGCCGGGTGGCGATTCGGCGGCGCAGTACTTCAACCGCACCGAATGCGTGGCGGGCGTCCAGGACATGCGCTTCCAGGAGTTGATGCCCGACATCTTCCACTGGCTGGGCATCGGCCGCATCGACCGCTTCGCGTCGATGAGCAACATGAAATCCGACGCGCTGCGCGAGCAGGGTATCGACATCGTCGAGCAAGTGCCCATCCCGGAGCACCTGATTCCCGCCGACGCGCTGGTCGAGATGGATGCCAAGAAGGCCGCGGGCTACTTCAGCCCCACCAAGCCGGGATCGAACGAACTGGCCCGGGCCAAGGGACGAGGTCTTGATGAGTGACTCAAAGGAGCGCGCCACTCCAGTGGCGCATCATGCGCTCGAGCGCCACTGGAGTGGCGCGCTCCAATGAACGACTCACTCGCCTATCTCCGCACGCCCGTCGCGATCCGCGAGCGGGCGGCGAAGGTTCTCAAGTATGTCGTGGACGGGCAGTCGCTGTGGTTCCAGTTCGACGCCAGTGGCCTGGAAGCGGCCGTGCAGGCGACGCTCGCCGTCACGCGCGAACGCTTTCCCGATCCGTCGGCGATCCCGTTCCATTCGCGCTGGCGGCATTTCGAGTCCGGTGGCCGCGATCGCTGGAGCGCCTTGGCCGAGCGGCTGAGAGGCCTGCCGCCCGAGGAGATCGCACGCCGCCGCATGGACCTTGCCATCGTGTCGGTGCTGCTGGACGCCGGCGCGGGTGCAGACTGGAGCTTTCGTGAACCCGGGACCGGCGAGACCTATGCCCGCTCCGAGGGGCTGGGAGTCGCCAGCCTCCACATGTTCGCCAACGGCGCCTTCAGCCGCGATGCCAAGGGCGATCCGCTGCGCGTCGATGCCGAGCGCCTGGCGCAGCTAACGCCCATGGACATCGCCATGGGCTTCCAGGTGAAGGCGCACAATCCACTGCTCGGCCTCGAAGGCCGCGCCGAGCTGCTGCGCAAGCTCGGCAACGTCGGATTGGAGAGGCCGGGTGAGTTGTTCGATATCGTCGCCACCGGCAGCGAGGTGAAGGCCGAGGCCATCCTGGCCGCCGTGCTCGACAGGCTTTCGCCGATCTGGCCATCGCCGCGCGGCGACGTCTGGGAGCATCCGGTTGTCGGTCTGGTGCCCTTCCACAAACTCTCTCAATGGATGAGCTATTCCCTGGTCGAGCCGATAGAGGGCGCCGGCCTGAAGGTCACGGCGCTCGATGCGCTGACCGGCCTGCCCGAGTATCGCAACGGCGGCCTGCTGGTCGATGCCGGCGCGCTCCGGCCCAAGCAGCGGATACTGCTGGAGAAGGCTTTCGCGCCGGGCGACGAGGCGATCGTGGAATGGCGGGCGCTCACGGTGGCGCTGCTCGACCAGATCGCCGAGCATGTCCGCCTGCATCTGGGCATGGATGCAGCGCATCTGCCGCTGGTGAAAGTGCTGGAAGCCGGCACCTGGTTTGCGGGACGCCGGCTGGCGGCGGCGCGCCGTCCTGGCGGCGGCCCTCCCATCATCGTCGAGAGCGACGGCACGGTATTCTAGAGATTCTGGGGAGAAGACGATGTCATTGCCACACTCGATCCATGTCGTGTCGCATCCGCTGGTGCAGCACAAGCTCACCAAGCTGCGCGACAAGGCGACGTCGAGCACGAACTTCCGCCGCCTGTTGCGCGAGATCGGATTGCTGCTGGGCTACGATGCCACCCGCGACCTGCCAATGGTCCAGACGCGAATCGAGACGCCCATCGAGGCAATGGATGCGCCGATGCTCGACGGCAAGAAGCTGGTCGTGGTGCCGATCCTGCGCGCCGGCCTCGGCCTCGCCGAGGGCGTCACCGACCTCGTGCCGCTGGCGCGCGTGGGCCATGTCGGCCTCTACCGCGATCCGCGCACCCTTCAGGCGGTCGAGTACTACCTGAAGATCCCGCAGGATATTTCCGACCGCGACGTCATCGTCTGCGACCCGATGCTGGCGACCGCCCATTCGGCCATCGCGGCGGTCGACCGCCTGAAGGAATCCGGCGCCAGGCGCATCAAGTTCATCTGCGTGCTGGGCTCGGAGCAGGGGGCGCGGACCTTCGCCGAGGTCCATCCCGACGTGCCGGTCTTCGCGGCAGCGATCGATGCAAAACTCAACGATCACGGGTATATTGTTCCCGGGCTCGGCGATGCGGGCGACCGTCTCTTCGGGACCAAATAACGATAACGGGAGAAACATCGATGTCTCCGGACCTGAAGTACCTCCTCTTTTCCGTGATCCTGACGTTCGTCCAGATGCTTGTGGCGGCCACCGGCGCCAATCGGGCGGTGGGCCTGCCGACGCTGGCTGGCAACCGTGAGGGCCTGCCCGAGATCAAGGGGTGGGCCGGGCGTGCCAAGCGGGCCCATCTCAACATGGTCGAAAACATGGTGCTGTTCGCAGCGCTCGTGCTGATCGCGGCCGCGGCCGGCAAGGCCAACGCCATGACGGCGATGGGCGCGGTGATCTTCTTCTGGGGCCGCGCCGCCTATGCCGTGATCTACGTCGCCGGCATCGCTTGGCTGCGCACGGCGGCCTGGTTCGTCTCGGTCATCGGCATGGTTCTGATCGCCATCGAGCTGCTTAAGTAGCAGACCCGAAAGTATCAATGGAGCGCGCCACTCCCGTGGCGCTCATGTCTTGCTGATCGACAAAGCTTGAGCGCCACGGGAGTGGCGCGCTCCAATGACCTCTAATTCTTCCCGTGCCCTTGCGGCATGGCGCCCATCGCCTGGACGTCGAGCTGAATGTCGATGCTGCCGGCTTTCTCGAACACGAGGGTCAGCGGCACCTTGGCGTCCTTGGCGAGCGGCGCCTTCAGCTCCATGAACATGATGTGATAGCTGCCGGGCTTCAGCATCACGGTGGCGCCGGGCGGGATCTCGAGGCCCTTCGCGAGCTCGCGCATCCGCATCACGTTGCCGTCCATCTGCATCTCGTGGACCTCGACCTTGTCGGATGCATTGCTGCGCGCGGAGACCAGCCGGTCGGCGACGGTCCCTTTGTTGGTGATGGTCATGAAGCCGCCGCCGGTCCGCGCCGAGGGCGGCGTGGCGCGGGTCCAGGGAGTCGTGATCTCGATTGAACCGATCTTGTAGTCGTGGGCCATCGCCGGCAGCGCGAGAACGGACATGGCGGCGGCGAGGAAGAGGCGGCGGCTG
>JAGNNA010000025.1 GCA_017990895.1 Reyranella sp. | reverse complement strand
GACCTCGGCTTCTTCGACGAGCTGGCCCGCCGCTTCAATGCACCCGGCCAGTTCCCGCAGGCCTATGTGATCGCCCACGAGATCGGCCACCACGTGCAGAACCTGCTCGGCATCTCGGGCAAGGTGCAGCAGATGCGCGAGAGCATGAGCAAGCGGGACGGCAATGCGCTGTCAGTGCGAACCGAGCTCCAGGCCGACTGCTTCGCCGGCGTCTGGGCGAACCGGGCCGACAGGCAGCGCGGCGGCAAGATGATCGACGACAAGGACGTCGACCAGGCCCTCGCCGCCGCGAGCGCGATTGGCGACGACGCGCTGCAGAAGCAGGCCCAAGGCCGCGTCGTGCCCGACAGCTTCACCCACGGCACCAGTGCACAGCGTGCCCGCTGGTTCCGTAAGGGGTTGGTCAGCGGCGATCCGCGTCAGTGCGATACGTTCAGGGCGCAGCAGCTCTAACGGTTTTAGCGAAGCGGAAGCCGTTGGCGGGCGGCAGCGCCTTCTGAGGCGCTAGAGCCCGCACCGTGCAGAATGGATATGAACGCGCCACTTAAGAGCGGAGGTTACTCCGCTCGCAGTGGCGCGCCCCCAGCACTACACCAGAACGCACGTCACCGTGCCGCAGCCATCGACGAAGCCCGACAGCGTGTCGCCCTTCACCACAGCGGCCACGCCATCAGGCGTGCCGGTGTAGATCAGGTCGCCGGCGGCCAGCGTCACGAGGCCCGAGAGATAGGAAATCGTCTCGGGCACGCTCCAGATCAGCGCATTGAGGTCGGACTTCTGCCGGGTCTTGCCGTTCACGTCGAGCTGGATGGTGCCCTTCGACGGATGGCCGATCTTCGCGGCCGGATAGATCTCGCCGATCGGCGCGGACTGGTCGAAGCCCTTGCCCATGTCCCACGGACGGCCCATGTCCTTGGCTTGGTTCTGGAGATCGCGCCGGGTCATGTCGAGACCCACGCCGTAGCCGTACACGTGGTCCAGAGCCTTCTCGACCGGGATGTCCGCGCCGCCCGACTTCATCGCGACGACCAGCTCCATCTCGTGATGCAAGTTCTTGGTGGCCGGCGGATAGGCGACTTTGGTCGGGTTCTTCGGATCGGCGCAGATCACGATCGCGTCGGCCGGCTTGGTGAAGAAAAAGGGCGGCTCGCGGTCGGGGTCGTGTCCCATCTCGCGGGCATGGGCGGCATAGTTGCGGCCGACGCAGAAGATGCGGCGCACCGGGAACAGGTCGCCGGTTCCGTGGACCGGCACGCCGACGGTGGCCGGCGGGGTTACGACATAAGCCATCGCTTTCTCCCTCAAGAGCGTGCCTTTATGAAGGGCACCGGAGTACTGGGCAATGACCGACGAGAACGTTCTGATCGTACAGGCCGATTCGGCCGAAACCTCGCTGGGATGGGCCGCCCTGGGCGAGCGTCGCTGGCGTTGCACTGTGGGTGCAGGCGGCATCCGAGAAGACAAGGTCGAGGGCGATTCGGCGACGCCGGTCGGCGAATTCCCGTTGCGCCGGATCTATTATCGCAACGACCTGGTGGTCCTGCCCAAGGTCGCCCTGCCGGCGCGGCCGATCAGCGAGCATGACGGCTGGTGCGACGACCCGCGCTCGCCGACCTACAACCGGCTGGTCAGTATCCCCAATGAGTGGAGCCACGAGAAGATGTGGCGCGAGGACGGGCTATACGACGTCGTGGTGGTCGTCGGTTACAACGACGACCCACCGGAGGGTGAATGGGGCAGCGCCATCTTCCTCCACATCGCGCGCGAAGATTTCGCCGGCACGCAGGGCTGCGTGGCCTTCTCGCGCGACGATCTCCTGGAGCTGCTGCCGCTGCTCAATCGCGACACCCGCCTGCGTGTGCTCTCGCATGCTGCCGACGAAGCGGCGCAACCACGTTCGGAGGAAGACGAGCGCATGAAGCAATTCGAGGATTTCGACGAGAAGGATTGGTGACTTCTTCCTCCTCTAACCCGCTAGGGAGAGAGGAATATCAGTCAGCCAACCACCCTGCCAATGGCGCGGGCTGTGTAGTCGACCAACGGAATGATCCGCGCATAGTTGAGGCGGGTCGGGCCGATCACGCCGATGGCGCCCAGGATACGCTCCTGCGAATCGCGGAACGGCGCGACCACCATCGAGCAGCCGGTGTTGGCGAACAGCGGATTGTCGGCGCCGATGAAGATCTGCACACCCGACGCGGTGTTGGCGAGTTCGAGCAGGCGCACGAAGCTTTCGCCGCGTTCCAGCGCATCGAACAGGATGCGCACGCGTTCCAGATCCTCGATCGCCGTGATGTCTTCCAGCAGACGAGCCTGGCCGCGCACGATCAGCGAGCCGCCGCCGTTCGGTTCGCCGGACCAGGTCGCCAGGCCCGATTCGATCACACGCGCCGTGAGGTCGTTCAGCTCGGCGCGCTTCAGCTTGATGTCTTCCAGGATCAGCCGGCGCGCCTCGTCGAAGGTGCGTCCGCTCAGCCGCGCGTTGAGATAGTTGCTGGCCTCGGTCAGCGCCGAGGGCGGCATGCCGAGCGGCGTGTCGATGACCCGGTTCTCGACATGGCCCGACTGCGTGACCGTCACGACCAGCGCGCGGCCGGGGCCGAGATTGACGAACTCGATGTGCTTCAGCGGCTGCTCCGTCTTCGGCGCCATGACGAGGCCGGCGCAGCGCGACAGGCCCGACAGGAGCGTTGTCGCCTGTTCCAGTGCCTCGGTAACACTGCGGCCCGAGGTGGCACAGCGCGCCTCGATCGACTCGCGCTCCTCCTCGGAGACGTTGCCGACCTCGAGCAGGCCGTTCACGAACAGTTTCAGCCCGGCGTCGGTCGGCAGCCGGCCGGCTGAGGTATGCGGCGCATAGAGAAGCCCGGCATCCTGCAGGTCGGCCATGATGTTGCGGATGGTGGCCGGCGACAGCGTCTCGGTGAGCTTGCGGGTGAGCGCACGGGAGCCCACCGGCTCGCCGGTCTCGACATAGCCTTCCACGACGTGGCGCAGCACCTCGCGGGCACGCTCGTTCAGTTCCGCCACGGAGGCGGCTCTCTGGCCTATCGGGGTGTCGGCATGGGCACCCCCGGGCATGCCGATACGGTGGATCGCCATGGCAAAAATGTAGGTAGTGCCGACATAGCGGTCAATGAACCCCGTCTCGAATGCCGGATGGCGGCTGGATTCGCCCCCTCGCGGGCGGTACACACCGCCCGCCCGCCCCTCAGGAGAAAGAAATGCGCCCATCAGGCCGCGCCCCCGACCAGCTTCGCCCGGTTTCGCTCGAACCCGGCTTTTCCCGTCACGCCGAGGGGTCGTGCCTGGTGAAGTTCGGCGACACGCACGTGCTCTGCACCGCCTCGGTCGACGAGAAGGTGCCGCCGTGGATGCGCAATACCGGCCGCGGCTGGGTCACGGCCGAATACGGCATGCTGCCGCGCTCGACCCATACCCGCACGGACCGCGAAGCCGCGCGCGGCAAGCAGTCCGGCCGCACCCAGGAAATCCAGCGCCTGATCGGCCGTTCGCTGCGCGCCGTCGTGAATCTGCAGGCCATGGGCGAGCGCCAGATCAACATCGACTGCGACGTGCTGCAGGCCGACGGCGGCACGCGCACCGCCAGCATCACCGGCGCCTGGGTCGCACTGCACTTCGCCTACGAGCGCTTGATCAAGGACGGCAAGCTGGCGGTCAATCCGCTCACCGGCACGGTCGCGGCGGTGTCGTGCGGCCTGTGGGAAGGCACTGCGGTTCTCGACCTCGACTATCCCGAGGATTCCAAGGCCGATGCCGACGCCAATTTCGTCCTGACCGGCACCGGTGGCATCGTCGAGGTACAGGGCACGGCCGAGAAGGACCCGTTCACCGAAGCGCAGTTCCACGAACTGCTCACTCTCGCCAAGAAGGGCATCGGCGAACTGGTGGGCCTGCAGAAGCTGGCCATCGGGAAGAGCTGATGGCGCGGCGCTTCGCCCTGCCCCGGCTCGTTGTGGCGACCCACAATCGCGGCAAGGCGGGCGAGATTCGCACCATGCTCAGCCCCTTCGGCGTCGAGATCGTCTCGGCGGCCGATCTCGGCCTGCTGGCGCCGGACGAGACCGGAACGACATTCGAGGACAATGCGACCTTGAAGGCGCTGGCGGCGGTGCGCGCGAGCGGCCTGCCGGCACTCGCCGACGATTCCGGCCTCAGCGTGCATGCGCTCGACCACCAACCCGGCGTCCTTACGGCCGACTGGGAAGGGCCGACGCGCGACGCCATGGTTGGCATGCGCCGCATCCAGGACGAGCTGGCCGCGCGCAACGTGCCGCGGACGGACGCGGCCCGCGTTGCGACCTTCCATTGCGTTCTGGCGCTCGCCTGGCCCGACGAGCATGTCGAGCTGTTCCACGGCACGCTCGACGGCGCGATCGTCTGGCCGCCGCGCGGCACCGGCGGCCATGGTTACGATCCCTGTTTCCAGCCGGTCGGCGAGACGCGCACCACGGCGGAAATGTCGGACACCGAGAAGAACGCCATCAGCCATCGCGGGCGGGCCTTCCGGATGATGGTCGAGGCCTGCTTCGGATGAGCCGGGCGCCTCTGGGCGTCTATGTCCACTGGCCCTTCTGCAAGTCGAAGTGCCCCTACTGCGACTTCAACAGCCACGTCCGCGAGGGCGTCGAACAGGCGCGCTGGCGAGCGGCGCTGCTGCGCGAGCTGGAACATGCCGCGCGCGAGGCACCGGGCCGGCGGGTCGAGACGATGTTCTTTGGAGGCGGCACGCCCTCGCTGATGGAGCCCGAGACCGTCGCCGCGCTGATCGCACGCACGCGCGAACTCTGGGACAGCGCGCCGGAAATCGAGATCACCCTCGAAGCCAATCCGACCTCGGTTGAGGCCGGCCGCTTTGCCGCGCTGGCCGAGGCCGGCGTCAATCGGGTGTCGCTCGGTGTGCAGGCGCTCGATGCGGCAGCGCTGAAGTTCCTCGGCCGCGAACATTCAAAGGACGAGGCGCTGGAAGCGCTCACCACGGCGCGGCGTCATTTCGCGCGCCATTCCTTCGATCTGATCTATGCGCGGCCCGGCCAGACGCCGGAGGCGTGGGCCGAGGAGTTGGAGCGTGCGCTGGTGCTGGCCGGCGAGCATCTGTCGCTCTACCAGCTCACCATCGAGCGCGGGACGCGCTTCTTCACCGATCACGCGCGCGGCAATTTCGTGCTGCCGGACGAGGAAGCCTCCGCCGCCATGTTCGAGCACACGCAGGCGCGGCTGATCGAAGCCGGCATGCCGGCCTACGAGATTTCCAACCACGCGCGGCCGGGCGCTGCCTGCCGCCATAATTTGATCTATTGGCGGTATCAGGATTACGTCGGGATTGGACCGGGTGCCCATGGCCGCTTCGCCGAGGGAAGCACCAAGAAGGCGACCCGACGGTCGAGCGGACCGGAAGCTTGGCTGGAGGCCGTCGAGCGAGCGGGCCACGGCACGGCGGAGACGTCGTCGGTCGAAGGACGGGACATGGTGGAGGAGGCATTGATGATGGGACTGAGGCTGGCCGACGGCATCGACCGCGCCACCTTTGCGTCCGTCTCCGGCGTCGACCCCGTCGAAGCGATCGACGCCGCGCGGCTCGATCCCCTGATGCGGGCGGGCTTCCTCGAAATCGACGCCACGCACCTGCGCGCAACGTCTGAAGGACGCCAACGGCTCAACGCGCTGCTGGAGCGGCTGGTCGCATGAGGCTCGTGCTCGGTCTCCTGGCGCTGGTGGCGATGACGGGCATCGCGTCGGCACAGCCGCAACAAGCGCCGGCCCAGCCGCAGCAGAAGCCGCCGGCGAAGCCTGCACCGGCCGCCAAACCCGCCGCGGCGGCACCGGCCGCCAAGCCGGGACCGAAGTCGCCCTTCACCCCGCCCGCCTTCAAGATCACCATCGCGACCGAGGGCGCCTTCCCGCCCTTCAACTATCTCGACCGCAAGGGCCTGCCAGCGGGCTTCGAAATGGAGCTGGCGCAGGAAGCCTGCCAGCGCATCAAGGCGGAATGCGAGTTCATCGCGCTGAAGTGGGACGAGCTGATCCCCGGCCTGCTGGACAAGAAGTTCGACATCATCATGTCATCGATGGAAGTGACGCGCGAACGCCGCCAGCGCATGGGCCTGTCGCGCCGTTACTACCTGTCGCCCGGCGCGTTCCTCGCCCCCAAGGGGGCGCCTTATGACGGGCCGCCGTCGCTTCTGCGCAACAAGCGCATCGGCATCCAGAAGGATTCGACGCACGCCGACTGGGCCGACAAGAGTTTCCGCCGCTCCGCTCAGCTCAAGCGCTACGCCTCTATCCAGGAAGCGCTGACGGCGCTGGCCAATGAGGAGGTCGACGCGGTGTTCGGGGACAAGGCGCAGCTCTGGCTGTGGAGCCGGAAGCCCGAAGGCAAGTGCTGCGAGCTGGTCGGCCAGGACATCAAGGACACGCAGACCTTGGGCGTCGGCGTGGCAGCGGGCTTGCGCAAGGAAGACGCCAAGCTGCGCGAGGCGCTGAACAAGGCGTTCGGCGAGATGATGACCGACGGCACCTACAAGAAGATCAACGACAAGTATTTCCCGTTCGCGCTGAACTGATCATTGGAGCGCGCCACTCCCGTGGCGCGCTCCAATGAAGACAGATCTCTAAGCCGCGTTGATCGCGGCGAAGGCTTCGAAGGCGTCCTCGACCAGGCTGACATGATGGATCATGGCGGCGTGGGCGCCGGCGGCGTCGCCCGAGACGATGGCGCGCACAACAGCGTCGTGTTCCTGGTTGGAGCGCAGCAGGCGGCCGTCGACGCGGAACTGGGCGCGACGGAACGGGCCGACGCGGCGGCGCAGGTTCATCGCATAGTCGGCGAGTGGCGCATTGTGGGCGCCGGCATAGATTGCCGAATGGAAGGCGACATTGGCGTCGGAATAGGCTTCGGTGTCGCCGGCCGCTGCTAACGCGACCATCGCCTCGTGCCGCGCCTGCAAACGTCGCCGCTCGATCGGCGTCATGCTCATTGCCGCCAGCCGGGCACAGGTCGCTTCCATCTCGGCCATGGCGACGAACAGGCTCTCGATCTCCTCGGGTGTCGCCTTGGAGACGATCGCGCCCTTGCGCGGGCGCACGTCGATCAGGCCGCTCATCGCCAGCTGACGCAGCGCCTCGCGGACCGGGGTGCGCGACACCCCATGCTGTTCGGCCAGGCCCACCTCGTCGAGGCGTTCGCCGGGCGGCAACCTGCCGTTGAGAATGCCGTCGGCGATCGCCGCGGCGAGTTGGTCGGCCAGGGTCGGGTTGGTGTCGGTGCGCATGCCCGCTTGCATACAAGATGGATGCCAATGCAGATCGTGCACGCATAGATGCCGAAAAAGAATGCAATAGGCGGGAATTGCATACAATTTAGGCTGGCAGACCGCTGCCATACCGTCGATTCGCCCGTTATTGGTGCGTTTCAGGCGTGGCACACCGCTTGCTGTTTCCCCTTCGGGCCGCGACGGCCGGACACGCGATCGAGGGGGACGTTCGATGATCGACAAGTTCAATATCGGCCGGCGGGCACTTCTGGGCGGCGCGGCGAGCGCGGCCGTACTCGGCCTCGCGGGCGGCGCCCAGGCGCAGAAGCCGCTGGTCGTGGGCTTCATCTATGTCGGCCCGCGCGACGACTACGGCTACAACCAGGCCCATGCCGAGGGCGCGGCCGCCCTGAAGAAGATGGCCGGCGTTAAGGTCGTCGAGGAAGAGAAGGTGCCGGAGACGGTCGCCGTCGAGAAATCGATGGAGAGCATGATCAACATGGACGGCGCCACGCTGCTATTCCCGACCTCGTTCGGCTACTTCGACCCGCACATGCTGCGCATGGCCGCCAAGTATCCGAAGGTGCAGTTCCGGCACTGCGGCGGCCTTTGGAACCAGGCCAAGAACCCGATGAACACCGGCAGCTACTTCGGCTACATCGACGAGGCGCAGTATCTCGCCGGCATCGTGGCCGGCATGACCACCAAGAGCGGCAAGCTGGGCTTCGTCGCCGCCAAGCCGATCCCCCAGGTGCTGCGCAATATCAACGCCTTTACCTTGGGCGCGCGGTCGGTGAACCTGAAAGCCACCACGCAGGTGATCTTCACCGGCGACTGGTCGCTGCCGGTCAAGGAAGCCGAGGCGACCAACTCGATGATCGCGCAGGGCGTCGACGTCGTGACCTGCCATGTCGACAGCCCGAAGGTCGTGATCGAGACCGCCGAGCGCGCCGGCATCTTCACCAGCGGCTATCACACCAACCAGGCGAAGCTCGCGCCGAAGGGATATCTCACCGGCGCCGAGTGGCAGTGGGAGAAGATCTACGTCGACTTCGTCGAGACGATGAAGAAGGGCGGCGTGCCGGGCAACTTCGTGCGCGGCGGCCTGAAGGAGGGCTACGTCAAGACCTCGCCCTTCGGTCCCGCCGTGTCGGATGCGGCCAAGGCCAAGGTCGAGGAGACCCGGAAGGGCATCGTCGACGGCAGCTTCGCAATCTTCAAGGGGCCGCTCAAGGACAACAAGGGCAACGCCGTCATCGCAGGCGGCACGACCTACACCCAGACGGAGCCCGTGCTCGAGGGCATGAACTATCTGGTCGAAGGCGTCCTGGGCGCGACGTCCTAAAGGCGCCACGCAAACAAGGGCCCCGGTGTGGGTATGGGCACCGCCCTCGAACGCATCGCCGTCTCGGCGCTGGCCCTGCTGGCGTCGGCGGTGATCTTCGGCCTGTTGCTGATCTTCTACGCGCGCGTCGATCCGTTCGAGGCCTACGCGCTCATGTACCAGGGCGCGTTCGGCAGTTGGTTCTCCTTCCAGAACACGCTGACGCGCGCGGCGCCGCTGATCCTGACGGCGCTGTGCACGGCGCTGCCGGCACGGCTCGGGCTGATCATCATCGGCAACGAGGGCGCGCTGGTCTTAGGCGGCGTCGCGGCGGCGGCGGCGGGTGTCGCGGTATCAGGCTCGGGCCCGCTAGTCGTGCATCTCACCATGGCGGCGGCGGCGATGATCGTCGGCGGCGCGTGGATCGCGCTGGCGGGCGGCCTGCGCCAGTACCGCGGCGTCAACGAGACGATCTCCAGCCTGCTGCTGACCTATATCGCCATCGCGCTGATGAACCATTTCGTCGAGGGCCCGCTGCGCGATCCCTCGAGCCTCAACAAGCCGTCGACCCCGCCGATCGGTGACGCCAACATGCTGGGCACGATCGGCGGCAGCGATGTCCATTGGGGCCTTGCCTTCGGCATCGTGGCCTGCCTGCTCTGCTACGTCGTGCAGCGCTTCACGACCTTCGGCTTCGCCATGCAGGTGATCGGCGGCAACCCGAAGACGGCGCGCATGATGGGCCTCAATGTCGGCCGCTATGTGCTGATCGCCTGCGCCGCCGGCGGCGCGGCGGCGGGACTCGCGGGCATGGTCGAAGTCGCGGCGGTGCATGGCAAGGCCAATGCCTCGCTGGCCGTCGGCTACGGCTTCACCGGCATCCTGGTCTCCTTCCTCGCACGTCATCATCCGCTGGCGATCATCCCCGTCGCCATCATGCTGGGCGGCATCGGCGCCAGCGGCGGCCTGCTGCAGCGCCGCCTCGACCTGCCCGACGCGGCAGTGGTCGTCCTGCAGGGCATCATCTTCGTCTGCATCCTGGCCAGCGAGACGCTCTACGGCCGCTCGTGGAACTGGCTGTGGCGCTTCCGCGCGGTGGAGGGACGCTGATGGACGGCAGCGACATCGGACTCTGGGGCGTGCCGCTGGCCATGCTGGCCGGCGCCATAAGGGTCAGCACGCCCTTCATTTTCGTGAGCCTCGGCGAGTGCCTGACCGAGCGCAGCGGCCGCATCAATCTCGGCCTCGAGGGCACCCTGATGATAGGCGCGATGACCGCCTACGGCACCGCCCTGCTGAGCGGCTCGCCGTGGCTCGGCGTCCTGGTGGCGGCCGGCGTCGGCCTGATGCTCGGCGCCCTGCACGCGGCGCTCTGCCAGCTGCCCAAGGTCAACGACATCGCCACCGGCATCGGCCTGATGCTGTTCGGCACCGGTCTCGCCTTCTTCCTGGGCAAGCCCTACATCCAGCCCAAGGCGCCCAACCTCGGCGCGCTGGACCTCGGCGGATGGAGCAGCATCCCGCAGGTGCAGCAGGCGCTGCAGGTCAATCCGCTGTTCATCGTCGGCATCGTGCTCGCCTTCGCACTGGCGTGGGCGCTGAAGAACACGCGCTGGGGCCTGATCGTCCGGCTGGCCGGCGAGAGCGTCGATGCGGCGCTGGCGATCGGCGCCTCGGTCGCGCGGGTGCGGCTGGTGGCGACGGCGGTCGGCGGCGCCTTCGCCGGCATCGGCGGCGCCTTCCTGTCGCTCTACTATCCCGGCAGCTGGAACGAGGGCCTGTCGAGCGGCCAGGGCCTGATGGCCGTGGCGCTGGTTATCTTCGCGCGCTGGGATCCGATCCGCTGCCTGTGGGCCTCGCTGCTGTTCGGGGCGGCCGGCGCCATCAGCCCGGCCTTGCAGTCGGTCGGCGTGACACAGGGCTACTACCTGTTCAGCGCCGCGCCCTACGTCCTCACCCTCGCCCTGATGATCGCCACCTGCTCGCCCGCCCGCAGCCTGCGCGGCGCGCCGGGCGAGCTGGGCGCCGTCAAGTAGGAGCCGTCATGAGCAAGACCCACATCGCCTCCCGCCCCTATGCCTGGCCATGGAATGGCGACCTGCGTGCCGACAATACGGCCCTGGTGATCATCGACATGCAGACCGACTTCTGCGGGGTCGGCGGCTATGTCGACAAGATGGGCTACGACCTCTCGCTGACCCGCGCACCGATCGAGCCGATCAAGGCGCTGCTCGCCGCCGCGCGGAAAGCCGGCTGGACGGTGATCCACACGCGCGAAGGCCATCGGCCCGATCTTTCCGACCTGCCGCCCAACAAGCGCTGGCGCTCGCAGCAGATCGGCGCCGGCATCGGCGATCCCGGCCCCTGCGGCCGCATCCTGGTGCGCGGCGAGCCCGGCTGGGAGATCATCCCCGATCTCGCACCGATTGCCGGTGAGCCGATCATCGACAAGCCGGGCAAGGGCTCGTTCTGCGCCACCGACCTCGAGCTGATGCTGCGCATCCGCGGCATCGACAATCTGGTGCTGACCGGCATCACCACCGACGTCTGCGTCCACACGACAATGCGCGAGGCCAACGACCGCGGCTTCGAATGCCTGATCCTGGAGGATTGCACCGGCGCCACCGACGCGGGCAACCATGCCGCCGCATTGAAGATGGTCGAGATGCAGGGCGGCGTGTTCGGCGCCGTCGCCAATTCGGCCGCCGTCCTGAAGGCGCTGGCGTGACGACGGCGCCGTCCCTCGAGCTGATCGGTTTCACCAAGCGCTTCGGCGCGATGGCCGCACTCGACGACGTCTCGGTGAAGATCGAGGCCGGCGCCTTCCATGCGCTGCTGGGCGAGAACGGCGCCGGCAAGAGCACCCTGGTGAAGTGCGCCATGGGCTACTACGCCGCCGACGAAGGCCAGATCCTGCTCAACGACCGCGAGGTCGAGATCGCCCATCCGCGCCAGGCGCACGAGTTGGGCCTCGGCATGGTCTACCAGCACTTCACCCTGGTGCCGAACATGACGGTGCTGGAGAACTTCGTGCTGTCGCGCGGCGACCTGTCGGCGGTGATCGACTGGGTCTCGGAACGGCGCGCGCTGAAATCCTTCTTCGAGACGACGCCGTTCACCGTTCCGATCGACACGCCCGTCGCCGACCTCGCGGCCGGCCAGAAGCAGAAGGGCGAGATCCTTCGCCAGCTCTACCTGAAGCGAAACCTGCTGATCCTCGACGAGCCAACCTCGGTGCTGGCGCCGGACGAGGCCGACGAGGTGCTGACCACTCTGAAGAAGCTGACGAACGACAAGCTGATCACCATCGTCACCATCACGCACAAGTTCCGTGAGGTGAACACCTATTGCGACGCTGTCACGGTGCTACGCCGCGGCCAGCTGATCGGCACCAAGCCGACGAGCGAACTCGACAACGACATGATGGCCGAGATGATGGTCGGCCGGCGCGAGACGCGCACCGTCGTGGAACGCGAGGCACGCGCGCCGGGCAAGGCGGTGCTGAGGCTCGAAGGGCTGAGCGTCGCCGACAATGTCGGCCAGCTCGCGGTCGAGGAACTGGCGCTCGACATCCGCGCCGGCGAGATCGTCGGCGTGGCCGGCGTGTCGGGCAACGGCCAGCGCGAACTCGTCGAAGCGTTGGCGGGTCAGCGCGACGTCGAGGCGGGCAGGATGCTGGTGCACGGCGAGGTCTACACCGCGACGCGGCCCGAGATGGTCCGCCACAAGGTCGCCTGCCTGCCGGAGGAGCCGCTGCGCAACGCCTGCGTCGCCGACATGTCGGTGGCCGAGAACATCGCGCTGCGTTCCTTCGACCGGCCGCCCTCGTCATCCAACGGCATCTGGCTCAAGCGCGGCCCGATGCGCGACACGGCGCGCAAGCTGATCGAGGCCTACAAGGTGAAGACGCCGGGACCGGCTGCCGCCATTCGCGGCTTGTCGGGCGGCAACGTGCAGCGCGCGGTGCTGGCGCGCGAACTGTCGAGCGAGGGCGACCTGCTGATCGTGGCCAATCCCTGCTTCGGCCTCGACTTCGCCGCCGTCGCCGAGATCCGCGCCCGCATCGTCCAGGCCCGCAACCGCGGCGCCGCGGTGCTGCTGGTGAGCGAGGACCTCGACGAGATCCTGCAGCTCTCCGACCGCATCGTCGTGATGTTCGACGGCAAGCTGGCGCTGCAGACCGACGCGGCCGCCGCCGACGTCGGCGCCATCGGCCGCGCCATGGCGGGGCACTGATGCTTCGAAATCTTCCGGGCGAAGCAGAATCACCTTCCTCCCCATTCAAATGGGGAGGTGGCGGCGTCTTGCGCCGACGGAGGGGTCATGGCCTTTGCGATGCCCCTGACCCCATCGCCCCGTATGACGGGGCACTTCACCATTTGAATGGGGAAGAGACTGATCCAGATCGCCGACGGTTCAATCTACGTCGGAAAACTCTTGCCCCGTCATCCCGAGCGAAGCCGAGGGATCTCTTTTGATCCCTCTACAAAAGAGGTCCCTCTACTTCGCCCTTCGGGCTCCGGTCGGAACGACGGAAACATGAAAACCATTGCCGCGCAGCCGTTCGACTTCACCTTCGATCCCGCGCATCTCGCGCTGATCGTCATCGACATGCAGCGTGACTTCATCGAGCCGGGTGGGTTCGGCGCGACGCTGGGCAACGATGTGAGCCTGCTGTCGGCGATCGTGCCGAGGGTCGGACGCCTGCTCGAGGCCTTCCGCGCCGCCGGCCTGCCGATCATCCATACGCGCGAATGCCACAGGCCCGACCTGTCGGACTGCCCGCCGGCCAAGCGGCTCCGCGGCAAGCCGTCGCTGCGGATCGGCGATCCGGGCGCGATGGGCCGTATCCTCATCGCCGGCGAACCGGGCGCCGACATCGTGCCGGAACTGGCGGCGAAGCCCGGCGAGATCGTCCTCGACAAGCCGGGCAAGGGGGCGTTCTACGCGACGCCGCTCGGCGACATCCTGGCGGAGCGCGGCATCACGCATCTGGTGTTCGCAGGTGTCACGACCGAAGTCTGCGTCCAGACGACCATGCGCGAGGCCAACGACCGCGGCTTCGAGTGCCTGCTGGCCGTGGACGCGACCGAAAGCTATTTCCCGGAGTTCAAGAAGGCGGCGCTCGACATGATCCGCGCCCAAGGCGCGATCGTCGGCTGGACCGCCACCGTCGACCAGATCGCCGAGGCGCTGCGCTGACTAGTGCAGCGCCCGCTCGCGCGAGACGTAGTGGCCGCGCTTCAGTTCCTTGAAGAACTGCGGCACCTGCGGATGCGACACCGGCTTGCCGGTATCGTCGGGCAGCAGGTTCTGCTCCGACACGTAGGCCACGTAGGTGGTCTGCGCGTTCTCGGCCAGCAGGTGATAGAAGGGCTGGTCGCGGCGCGGCCGCACCTCTTCGGGGATAGAGGACAGCCATTCCTCGGTGTTGGCGAACACCGGGTCGACGTCGAAGATCACGCCCCGAAACGGGTAGATGCGGTGCTTCACCACCTGGCCGATGGCGAACTTGGCGCAACGCACGGGCGGCGCGGCGACCGCCGGGGCAGAAGCCTGATTGATGGGTTCCATAGACAAAGTATTGCTCCGAACAGGCCTGTAGGCAACGCAGTCGGGACGCCGGATTCGAGAGCCGACTGCAGGAATACGCAAAAAACGGCCGCTCGGATCGCCACGCAAGAATGCGGCCAGGTCCCCGGACCCGCGCGCATCGGTTGACGGGACGCACCTGCCTGTGGACTCTGGCGGAATACTCCGTGGGAAGGGTTGATTGGTCGAAGGTCTGAAAGTCCGCTTCTGGGGCGTGCGGGGATCGATTTCATGCCCCGGCGCGGAATACGTGCGCTATGGCGGCAATACGTCGTGTCTGGAGATCACCGCCGGAGGCCGCCGCCTCATCTTCGATGCCGGCACGGGTATTCGCACGCTGGGCGTAGAACTTGCGCGGCAGGCGCCCCTCGACATCGACATCTATTTCACCCACACCCACCTCGACCACATCTCGGGCCTCACCTTCTTCGCGCCTCTGTTCGAGCGACGCAATTCGGTGCGCATGTGGGCCGGCCATCTCGAGGCGCCCTACACGCTGAAGAAGGTGGTTGGGCACCTGATGCAGGCGCCGCTCTATCCAGTGTCCCTCGACGTCTTCCAGGCCGGCGTCGAATTCCGGGAGTTCAAGTCGGGCGAGCACCTGTCGTGCGGCGCCGTTGCGGTCAGCACGATACCGCTCAACCATCCCAACGGCGCCACGGGCTATCGTATTGATCATCTCGGCAAGTCGATCTGCTACATCACGGACACCGAACACCGGGAAGGCCAGCGCGACTCCACGATCGTCGAACTCTGTCGCGGCGCCGACGTGATGATCTACGATTCGAGCTACACCGACGAGGAATACGCGCGCTATCGGGGCTGGGGCCACTCGACCTGGCAGGAGGGCGTGCGGGTCGCCGATGCGGCGGGCGTCGGCACCCTGGCGATCTTTCATCACGATCCCAGCCACGACGATGCGTTCATGGACGGTGTCGCGAGGGAAGCCGCCCTCGCACGCCCGGGCATCGCGGCAAGCGGCCTGCCGCGTGTCCTCGTCGCCCACGAAGGCCTCACACTGACGCCGTGAGCAGAACGCGATGAGTGCCAGATCAAAGCTGCGCGGCCGCTGGCGGCGGTTCGCGCTCGGTCTCCCGACCGTGCTCGGCCTGAAGCCGCGCGGCTGGTTCATTCCGCACCGCTATGCACCCCTGCTGCCTCCGCCGGGGGCGCAGCCACCCTATCCCGCGATCGAGCGTTTGTTCGAGGAGCATGCCGACCAGTTCGCCGCCGTCCTCGATGCCGTCGACGCGCGGGCAGAGTCGCTCGAGAGCTGCAAGGCGATGTTCGAGCAGTCGTGGTTCCCTTCGCTCGATGCCGCCGTGGCGTATGCGCTGGTCCGCGAGCGCAAGCCCCGCCACATCATCGAGGTCGGCTCGGGTCATTCGACCCGGCTGTTGTCCAAGGCGGTGGGCGGCGTCGGCGAAATCCTGGCGATCGATCCGGCCCCGCGAGCCGACATCGCCGGCCTGCCCGGCGTGCGGGTGAAGTCGTCGACCCTGCAAGCCGCCCCGGACGGGGTCTTCGACAGCCTGGTGCAAGGCGACGTCCTGTTCATCGATTCCAGCCACATCCTGATGCCGGGCAGCGACGTCGACATCCTGCTGAACCGCGTTCTGCCGCGCCTGCCGTCGGGGACGCTGGTCCATATCCACGACATCTTCCTGCCGTTCGACTATCCCGCGATCTGGGGCTGGCGCGCCTACAACGAACAGCAGGGCGTGGTGCCGTTGCTGACGAGTGGCGCTTTCAGACCCCTCTTCTCCAGCGTCTGGGCGGAGCGGCGCATGGCCGACCGCCTGGCCGCCTCAGTGATCTCGCGCCTGCCGCGACCGCCGGATGCGCTCCCCGCCAGCCTCTGGCTGGAAAAGCGCTGATGCTCGGCCGCCTGCGCGCCTGGCTGTTCGGCAGCGGCGATGCGGCCCAGCTTCCCGAGCGCGTTCGCGCGGCGATCGGACGCCAGCAGGAGCAGAGCGAGATCCTGATCGGCTGGGTGCAGCTCGTCATCGTGGTGCTGGTCGGCACGGTCTACGAATCGAGCTCCATGGCGGGCGGCGTGGTGCAGGAGGACTACTCCTTCGAGTTCGATGTGCTGGTCATCTACGGCATCTTCTGCCTGGTGCGCCTGGGTCTCGCCTACGCCCGGCTGTTGCGCCCCTGGATGCTCTACCTGTCGGTGATCGCCGACATGTTCCTGCTGATGGGGCTGATCTACTCGTTCCATTACAAGTACGCCCAGCCGGCCGTCTTCTATCTGAAGGTGCCGACGCTCCTTTTCGTGTTCCTGTTCATCGCGCTCCGCGCGCTGCGCTTCGAGGCGCGCTTCGTCGTGTTCACCGGCCTCACGGCGATCGCGGGCTGGATCGGGCTCATCCTCTACGCGTTGGACGGCCGGGGCGGGCCGGCCAATCCGACCGACGACTTCGTCGAGTACATGACCTCGAACGCATTTCTGATCCATGCCGAGGCCGACAAGATCATCGCCATCCTGCTCACTACGCTGGTGCTGGCCCTCGCCATATCGCGGGCGCGTCACCTGCTGGTGCAGGCGGTGAGCGAGAGCACGGCGGCGCAGGACCTGTCGCGCTTCTTCGATCCCGGTGTCGCGGCGCGCATCCGCGGCGCGGCGATGTCGATCAAGGCGGGCGAAGGAGAGCTGCGCGACGTCGCGATCCTCACTGCCGACCTGCGCGGCTTCACGCGGCTGTCGATGGAACTCCCGCCCGACGAGGTGATGAAGGTCCTGCAGGACTATCAAGGGCGCGTCTGTCCGCTGATCGCGGCGACCGGCGGCAGCATCGACAAGTTCCTAGGCGACGGCATCCTGGCCTCGTTCGGCGCGGTCATGCCGTCGGCGACCGCCGCCGCCGATGCGCTGCGGGCGGCCGACGCGGTGATGGCGGCAGCGGCCGCGTGGCGCGAGGAGCGTCGCGCCGCGGGCCTGCCGTCGCTGGAGATCGGCCTCGCCGTCGCGTCCGGACGGGTGGTGTTCGGCGCGGTCGGCGGCGGCGAGCGGCTCGAATTCACGGTGATCGGGGACGCGGTGAATCTCGCGGCGAAGCTCGAGAAGCACAACAAGGAAGAGGGAACCCGCGCCCTGACGGACGGCGGAACCTATGCGCTCGCCGAGCGCCAAGGCTATCGTGCGTCCACGGCGCCGGAGCGGCGCCCGAATCGGAAGGTCGCCGGCGTGGCGGAATCTGTCGAGATTGTGGTTCTGGCCGCCTGAGGCGCAGGACTGCCCGGGGCGCGGCGGGCGGGGTCGCCTTGCCCTTTGCCCATTCGCAGCCTATGTAATTTCTGACAGTGGAGCGCCATCGTGGGTAACAACTACGACATCATCCTGATCGGGTTGGTCGCGGTCTTCTTGATCCTGCGGCTGCGGTCCGTGCTGGGCAAACGCACCGGCAACGAACAGCCCCCGGCGCGCGATCCCTTCACGCCGCCGACACCGCCGCAGCCCCGCGTGGGCGATGCATCGCAGGGTAACGACAATGTCGTGCCGCTGCCGACGGCCAATGCGCCGGCGCCGCGTCAGTCGTCTCCCACCAGCGGTCCCGGCGGTATTCGCGCCACCGTATTGCCGACCGCAACGGCCGGCGTTGCCGCCATTCGCGCCGCCGATCCGAACTTCGAACCGATCGGTTTCACGGGCGGCGCGCGCGCGGCCTTCACCGCCATCGTCGAAGCCTTCGCCCGCGGCGACACCGCAACGCTGAAGCCGCTGCTCGACAACGCCACCTATGCCAGCTTCGAAGCCGCCATTCGCGGTCGCATCGAGCGCAGCGAAAAGGCTGAAACGACGCTGATCGGTTTCGAAGCGTCCGATATCGCCGGCGCCGAGATGCAGGGCACGAACGCCGTCGTCACCGTGCGGTTCGTCAGCGAGCAGATCAACGTCGTGCGCAATGCCGACAGCCAGATCGTCGACGGCAATCCGAACGAAGTGCAGAAGGTCGTCGACCTGTGGACGTTCCGTCGGGACACCACCTCGGGCGATCCCAACTGGCAGCTCGTGAAGACCGAAAGCGAAGGCTAGGGAGGCTTTTCCGGGCATGCGAAGGAGCCTCCTCGCCGGTGTTGCGGCCTTGCTCGCTGCAGCCGGCCTCCTCGCCGCTTGTGCCGCAACCCCGGGCTCCCCTCCGCAGCAGCGGATTTCGATGGAGCCGACGTCCTACAACGAGATCGCCGGGTGGGCGCAGGACCGCCACGCCGAGGCCCTCGTCGCCTTCCGCCGCTCCTGCCCGAAGCTGACGGCCGGGCCCGACGTCAGGATCGCCACGGACGGCGGAGAGAAGACGATCACCCCGGGTGAATGGGCGCGCATTTGCGAGGCGGCGGCGGACGTGAAGACCGGCGATGCGCGCGGGTCCCGGACGTTCTTCGAGCAGAATTTCCGGCCGCTGATCGTCCAGGCCCCCGGCAAGTTCACCGGCTATTTCGAGCCGGAGCTGCGGGGCAGCAAGGTCCCGTCGCGGCTTTTCACCGTGCCGGTCTATCGCAAACCGCCCGACCTTACCGACAAGCCCTACTACACGCGCGCGGAGATCGAGGCGGGCGCCCTGAAGGGCAAGGGTCTGGAAATCGCCTATGTCCAGGACCCCGTCGGCCTGTTCGAGGTCCAGGTCCAGGGCAGCGGCCGCATCCAGCTCGCCGAGGGTGGCACCATGACCCTCGGTTTCGACGGTTCAAACAATCGGCCCTATACGGCGATCGGCGCGGTGCTGGTCGAGATGGGCGTCATGAAGAAGGAAGATGCGACCTGGCCGGCGATTCGTGACTGGCTCAAGCGCAATCCCCAGCAGGCACGCGAAGTGATGCGCAAGAACGAGCGCTACATCTTCTTCAGGGACACCAGGACCTCGGCACCGATCGGCGCCGAGGGCGTGGCACTCACCGCCCAGCGCAGCATGGCGGTCGATCCCGCGATCACGCCCTACGGCACCCCGGTGTGGATCGACACGCGTCGTCCGGTCTATCGCAAGCCTGGCGCCACCGAACCCTATCGCCGCCTGATGATCGCGCAGGACGCGGGCGCCGCCATCAAGGGTCCCGCCCGCGGCGACGTCTTCTACGGCGCCGGCCCGCAGGCGGCAGAATGGGCCGGCCGCATGAACAGCGACGGCCGCGCCATCATCCTGGTCCCGAACAAGAACTGAGGCGCCCCGGGCCGGCGGCCCGCGACAAACCTGCCCCGACCATCTTGCACGCCAAATTCGCCGCTGCCATGGTCGGCACGTGTCCAGCTCGCTCGCCATGCCCCCCACCCGCCCGCGCCGCGTCGCGCTCTTCGTCACCTGTCTCGTCGACCTGTTCCGGCCGTCGGTCGGCTTCGCGGCGGTGAAGCTGCTGGAGGATGCGGGCTGCACCGTCGAAGTGCCGCCGCTCCAGACCTGCTGCGGTCAGCCGGCCTACAATACGGGCGACCGGGCCACGACACGGGCCATCGCCACCCAGGTCATCGACGCTTTCGAAGGTTACGACGCCGTCGTGGCGCCGTCCGGCTCCTGCGGCGGAATGCTGTCGCATCATTATCCCGGCCTGTTCGACGACGATCCGGTGATGAAGCAGCGCGCCGAGAACTTCGCGGGGCGCAGCTACGAACTCATGTCGTTTCTGGTCGACGTGCTGGGCGTAAAAAATGTCGCCGCGCGCTATGACGGCGCTGTGACCTATCACGATTCCTGCTCGGGCCTGCGCGAGCTCGGTGTCAAGGAACAGCCGCGCGGACTGCTCGGCTCCGTGCAGGGGCTGAAGCTCCGCGAAATGAAGACTCCCGAAGTCTGCTGCGGCTTCGGCGGCACATTTTGCGTGAAGTATCCGGAGATCTCGAACGCCATGGTCGGCGAGAAGTCGGCCGATATCACCGCCACAGGGGCCGACACGCTGCTGGCCGGCGATCTCGGCTGCCTCATGAACATGGCGGGCAAGCTGCAGCGCGAAGGCAGCACCATCCGGGTGCGTCATGTCGCCGAGGTGCTGGCCGGCATGGGCGACCTGCCCGCGATCGGCGAGCCGGAGCGCGGCTGATGGAATCGACCGCCCACGCCTTCAAGTCGAACGTCGACCACGCGTTGGCCGACCCCAACCTGCAGGATTCGCTGGCCAAGCTGAAGGTCGGCTTCTCCGAGCGGCGGCGGCAGGCGGCCGAGCGCTTGCCCGAGTTCGAGGCGCTGCGCGACCGCGCGCGCGACATCAAGAACCACACGCTGGCCCACCTCGATTTCTACCTGGAGGAGTTCGAGCGCAAGGTCATCGGGCTCGGCGGCCACGTGCACTGGGCGCCGACCGCCGCCGACGCACGGCGCATCATCGCCGAACTCTGCCAGAGCGTGAACGCCCGCACCGTCGCCAAGTCGAAGTCGATGGTGGCCGAGGAGATTGCGCTCAACGAACATCTCGAGGCGATCGGCATCGCGCCGATCGAGACCGACCTCGGCGAATACATCATCCAGCTGCGCAACGAGCCGCCCAGCCACATCATCGCGCCGGCCGTCCATCTTACCAAGGACCAGGTCGCGGACACCTTCCTCGAGCACCATGCGAAGCTCGGCTTCGACAAGCGCCTGACGGAGCGTAACGATCTCGTCGCCGAGGCGCGCTACGTCCTGCGCCAGAAGTTCCTCGATGCCGATGTCGGCCTGACCGGCGCCAACTTCCTGGTGGCCGAGACCGGCTCGTCGATGCTGGTGACCAACGAGGGCAATGCCGACCTCTCGAACACGCTGCCGCGGATGCACATCGTGCTGGCCAGCATCGAGAAGGTGATCCCCACGCTCGAGGATGCTGCGGTGCTGCTGCGCGTCCTGGCACGCTCGGCGACCGGTCAGGAATCCTCGGCCTACACGACCTTGAACACCGGACCGAAGAAGCGCGAGGATCTCGACGGGCCCGAGCAGTATCACGTGGTGCTGCTCGACAACGGCCGGTCATCCGTGCTCGGCACCGAGATGCAGGAGATCCTGCGTTGCATCCGGTGCGGCGCCTGCATGAACCACTGCCCGGTCTACGGCGCGGTCGGCGGTCATGCCTATGGCTGGGTCTATCCGGGTCCCATGGGCGCGGTGCTGACGCCGCAGCTCGTGGGCGTCGAGGAGGCGAGCAACCTGCCCAACGCCTCGACCTTCTGCGGCCGTTGCGAGAGCGTCTGTCCGGTGCGCATCCCGCTGCCCAAGCTGATGCGTCATTGGCGCGAGCGCGAATTCGAGAAGCACCTCACGCCCAAGGCCGTCCGGCAGGGTCTGGCCTTGTGGAGCTTCGCCGCGCGGCGGCCCGCCCTCTATCGGCGGCTGACGGCGATCGCCAACCGTGTGCTGGCACTGTTCGGCCGGGCGGACGGGCGCTACGGCACTCTGCCGCTGGCCTCCGGCTGGACCCGCTTCCGCGATTTCCCGGCGCCTCAAACCGGCGGCACCTTTCACGCGCGCTGGTCGAAGAGGAAGGCATGAGCAACGCCCGGGCCGAGATTCTGGGAGGCATCCGCCGCTCGCTGCGTCGCGGCGAGCTCACCGGTGAGGCGCGCAGCGCCGTCGAGACGCGCCTTGCCGAGCCGCCGCGCGGACCGTCGGTGGCGCGCGGACAGCTGCCCCCGGCCGAGAAGGTTGCGCTGTTCTGCCAGTGGGCCGAGACCCTCAACGCCACCGTGGCCAGGGTGGGCCCGGCCGAGGTGCCGGGTGAAGTGAGCGCCTATCTCGCGCGCAACAACCTGCCCGCGACCGTGGCGATGGCGCCCTCGCCCCTCCTCGAGTGCTACGACTGGACGAGCCAGAAGATGCTTTCGATCCGGCGCGGTCGCGGAGAAGGTAGTGACCAGGTTTCGGTCACCGGCGCCTTTGCCGGTATTGCCGAAACCGGGACCGTCGTGATGGCCTCTGGCCCCGACCACCCGGTGTCCCTCAATCTGCTGCCCGACACGCATGTCGTCGTGCTGCGTGAATCCGACATCGTTGGCGGCTACGAGGATGTCTGGGGGCGGCTGCGCGCGCGCTACGGCAAGAACCTGATGCCCCGCACGGTCAATACCATCACCGGGCCGTCCCGCACCGGCGACATCGAGCAGACGATAGAACTCGGCGCCCACGGCCCGCGTCGCATGCATATCCTGGTCGTGCGCGACTGATGGCCGGCGCCGGCGCCACTCCTGGTGAGCAGCGCCCCGGTGAGCTACGCGTCGTCGGCACGAGCGGTGCGCGCGAGATCGACCTGCTGCTGGATCGGGTGGGCCAGTTGGTCGGGAAGCGGCCGCCTCGGGTGCTGCAGGTCGGCTCGCGCACGCTCGTCGCCGACCGCAACGTGCGCAACTGGCGCAAGCTGGTCGCCTCGCGCTTCGGCCCCAAGGCCCGGTTCGTCGGCCTCGATCTCGTCGAAGGCGCCAACGTCGACTGCGTGGCCGACATCTGCAGCGACTGGCGGACCCTGAAGGGCAAGTTGGGCGAGGAGCCGTTCGACCTCGCGATCTGCTGCCACGTTCTGGAGCACACGCGCCATCCAGCGCGCGCCGCCCGCAACATCGAGCAGGCGCTGCGGCCCGGCGGGCTGGCCTTCGTAGCGGCGGCCTGGTCGCAGGCCTTCCACGCAACGCCCGATGATTACTGGCGCTTCTCGGTTCGTGGCTTGATGCTGTTGTTCGAGCAACTCGAGGTGGCCTCGTCCTTCTACAGCGGCGGCGATGTCGGCCTCGACGTCGCTTATCGGATCGAGCGGGACGGAAGGCCCGAACTCGATCCGCGCGCCGGTGCGGTGGAACAGGGCCTCTTCCAGCTCGTCCTCGACCACGAGGACAATCGGGCCGTCCTGGCGCGCCAGGCGACCGAGCGTCTGCCGGTTTCGCGCACTTACCTGCCCAGCCTGTTCGTCAACCTGATCGGCCGGCGCGTCTCGACATAGGACGCGATAGCACCAGGCGCACAAAAGAAAAGAGCGGGCTTTCGCCCGCTCTTTCCGATTTGTCGTATGGCCTGCGACTAGAAGCGCAGATCCATACCCATCAGCAGACCCCAGCTGTTGCCCGAGACGGCAGCAGACGGACCCGACGCCGTGTAGAGCAGACCACCGCCGGTGAGCTTCACGCCCGGCCCGAGCGCGTAGTTCACGCCGATTTCCCACTTGTTGACCGACTCCTGGCCGAACGAGAGGTTGGCGGGGTTGTTGCCGTTGCCGAAGGCGGTCGAGTTCACGCCCGGGACGCCAGTGGCGGCCGGAGTGGTGCAGGTAGCAGCGTTGACCGCGATCTGGTTGCAGCCGACCGAGCCGTTACCGTTGTTGTTGTACGATCCAACCCAGCTGAACGACATCTGCCACGGGCCGGTCTCGTACATGATACCCGCAGTGTAGAAGCGGGTGTCGTTGTTCTGGCCGGTGTAGTAGTTCGAGCCGAGGCCCTGGTTGTCCCAGCCAAGCGCGCCACCGAGGGTGAAGCCCTTGAAGCCGACCTGAGCGCCGACGACCCACTGCTTCCAGGCCGTCGCGTTGGCACCGGTCGACATGTTGGCCGCGCCAGCGAACGGCTGGTTGCCCGGGATGAAGCTGCCGTACAGGAACGCGCCGTACAGAGCGACCGTGACATCGCCGAACTTGTTCAGGTAGTTGGCGCCGACGTCGAACACGTCCTGATACGAGTAGTCGTTCGTCAGGCAGTTCGGCGAGGTCGTTGCGTTGGTGTAACCGCAAACGCCCTCGGTAGCAGCACCCGGACCGACGCCGAGGCCCGAACCAGCGCCACCCTGCGGGTTGACGTTGATCTTCGGACGATAGCCGACACCGATCTGCAGGCCCTGGAAGCGCGGGGTTAAGTAGTTGATACCCTGAGCGTCCTGGAACTGACCGGCGTTGGTCGTCGTCGTGGCGTGGAACCACGCCTTGTTGTTGGCGATGACGCTCTGGTTGGCCCAGGCGAAGTTCGTGTTGTGCTGGACGGCGCCGAAGCCGATCAGGGCCGACGGCGTGCCGTAGTACATACGATAGGTCGCGGGATCGCGGGCACCGAACTCGATGCGGCCCCAGTCGCCGAAGGCGAACAGGTACGCTTCATCGATCCAGGCGCCAGCAGCGGCGCCAGCATTCTGATTCCAGCCTTCGAGCTCGACGTGCAAGCCGACCGTGGTGCCGTTGTCCAGCTTGGTCTGGCCGTTGAAGTGGATTTCACCTTCCTGCTGGAAGTTGAGGCCCTTGTACTGCGCCCACGTGCCGTTGGTGGCGTAGGTCGACTGGATGCCGCCGGCGACGGCGTAGAAGGTGTAGTAACCACCCACGCCAATCTTGATCGGATCGGCGGCCATGGCCGGGGCGGCCATCAACCCGCCGACGACCAAGGCGGTCGAGCCAAGTAGAAGCTTCTTCATCATTCTCCCTCTCTCATTGATCAGAGACTGGTACGTACCAAAAAGGCCTGTCCGACCGGCGGGAACTGGAAGCCTGAAGCACGAAGCTTACGGAAACCGCCAATACGACAGGGCTATAAAACACTTCGCCAAATGGAGGGTCAAGAAATGGTCGCCCCGCGGCTCCATTCTGCCCGCACCTGTGG